>JANPGD010000042.1:0-5399 GCA_031423845.1 Hyphomicrobiales bacterium
GAAGTCTTAACAACGAGCGCGATCGGCCCAGTTTGACATTTCCACGCGTGCAAGCTATCGATGATGTTCTTACGGCGTTTGGATGGAGCGGCTCTCGGCAAATGCCGCGGACGGATCGCGAAACATCGCCAACCGTACTTCAGCCAGGCGTCCTCGAGAATGGCACTCTTTCCATTTGGTTAACTTCGGCTTCCGACAAGAGCGAGCTTGCAAAGCTGGCCATCGACGCGAAGTCACCCCAGGCTCTTCTGGACTCGCTATTCTTGCGATACCTAGGCCGTTTCCCGCGTTCGGCGGAGAAGGAAGCGTTTTTGAAGGCGATCGCCGATCGTTTCGATGATCGAATCATCCCCGCGGACAAAAGACAACCGATTAAGTCTTTGCCACCGCTTCCCAAAGTCACCTGGTCGAATCATCTCGTTTCCGAAGCGACGACCGTGCAAAATGAAGCCGAACGTCGAGCCAGAAATGGTCAACCGCCGGATCCTCGCCTCGAACCTCAATGGCGAGAGCGTTTTGAAGATATCGTTTGGAGCTTGGTAAACCATCGCGAGTTTCTATGGATTCCCTAGGATTGAAGAGTTGAGAGTTGAGAATGGTGAGTGGTGAGTTGAGAGCGGTGAGTTGATGGAGCATTGGTGGTGGTCGCTGCCAATCGGGTAATTGAAATCGAAGAGGTGTTAGTTGCCACAATGCAATCAGCTTTAAGATGAGGGCTAACGGCCTCAAAGATTTTGGCTTTGATGGCTTCTTTTTCCGTGGCGGATTCAATCACCAAATCGAAATCAGAAAAATCATTATAAGATTTTGCAGCTGAAATATTAGCAAGCGTTGCCACACTTTGTGCTTCGGTGGTTTTTCCTGATTTTACACGGCGTGCGAGATTGGATGCGATACTGGCTAAACCTGCCGCAATACGCTCTTCGCTCACATCATGGATTCCGACGTGATAGCCCGACGCTGCACACACTTGCGCAATGCCGCAGCCCATTTGGCCCGCACCGATAATTCCAACTTTAGCAATTTTCATTTCGGTAAATGCCTCTACTTAAATATTTAGCGCCCAAGCTTGCCGAGTTCTGCTTCAAGCTCTGGTACGGCGGTGAAAAGATCTGCCACCAAGCCATAGTCAGCCACTTGGAAGATCGGCGCTTCATCGTCTTTGTTGATGGCGACGATGATTTTGGAATCTTTCATGCCAGCCAAATGCTGAATGGCACCGGAAATGCCAACTGCAATGTAAAGATTGGGGGCAACAACCTTACCCGTCTGACCCACTTGATAATCATTCGGCACATAGCCTGCATCAACCGCAGCGCGTGAAGCACCCACAGCGGCATTGAGTTTCTTTGCCACTTTTTCAAGCATCACAAAGTTTTCGCCAGATTGCATACCACGTCCACCCGATACGATGATTTTAGCGGAGGTGAGTTCAGGACGATCAGACTGTGTGAGGTTTTCACTCACATAGGAGGACAGCGCTGGGTCCGCTGCGGCGTTGGCTTTTTCAACGGGTGCAGATCCGGTCTCTCCAGTCGCAGTGAATGAAGCTGTGCGCACGGTGATAATTTTTTTATTGTCCGTAGACTGCACGGTTTGGACGGCATTGCCCGCATAAATCAGGCGCACGAATGTATCGGCAGATTTCACTTCTGAAATGTCTGAAATTTGCATCACGTCCAAAAGGGCCGCAACCCGTGGCATATAATTTTTGCCATTGGTGGTGGCGGAGGCAACGATGTGATCATAGGCACCAGCGAGGGCCACAATGGTTGCGGCCATCGGTTCAGCCAGAGGGCGTTCAAGGGCTGCTGATTCAACATACAGCACTTTTTTAACGCCTGTGAGTTTTGCAGCTTGAGCCGCAGCAGCACCAGCATTGTTGCCAGCGACTAACACATGCACATCGCCACCCATTTGAGCAGCGGCGGTGAGCGCCTTATGCGTTGCATCCTTAACGGATTTATTGTCGTGTTCGGCAATGAGAAGAACAGCCATGATTAAATTGCTCCTGCTGTTTTGAGGGCGCTTACAAGTTCAGCGACAGATTTCACTTTCACACCCGCCAAACGCTTTGGCGGCTCTTCGGTTTTTATCAGTTTCAAGCGGGGCGCAACATCAGCGCCATAATCTGCCGCAGTCTTTTCATCGAGCGGTTTCTTCTTGGCCTTCATAATGTTCGGCAATGAAGCATAGCGCGGTTGATTGAGGCGAAGATCGGTGGTCACGATCAGCGGCATTTTCACTTTCAATGTCTGCAAGCCGCCGTCAATTTCGCGCGTGATAATCGCTTCACCATTGCCCGGTTCCAATTTCGAGCAGGCCGTGGCTTGTGGCCAGCCCAAAAGGGCCGACAGCATTTGGCCAGTTTGGTTGCAATCATCATCAATGGCTTGCTTGCCGAGGATGACGATTTCTGGCTTTTCAGCTTCCACAATACCTTTGAGAATTTTGGCAACGCCCAACGGTTCCACATAGTCATCATGTTTCACATGAATGGCGCGGTCTGCACCCATGGCCAAAGCGGTGCGCAATGTTTCGGCGGCCTGTGCTGGCCCAATGGTGACAGCGATGATTTCGGTGGCAATGCCTTTTTCTTTGAGGCGAATGGCTTCTTCGACGCCAATCTCATCAAACGGGTTCATCGACATTTTTACGTTCGCAAGCTCAACGCCTGAACCATCAGCTTTTACGCGGATTTTTACGTTGTAATCGACCACGCGTTTAACAGCGACAATAACCTTCATGGGAACCTCATTTGGAAACTGGGCGGGACACTAGTCAGCAGCCCCTCGATAGTCAATTCTGCGAGCGGCGTGGTCTACTCAATTGCGACCATTTGGCAAGATGAGAAGGCGCGAACGGAGCATCAAGGTTAGGACAATCCCAGTGGCAAATCCGCCAATATGGGCCCACCACGCCACCTCTTCGTCAGGGCCGGCGGCAGCCAAACTGTAAACTTGGATCAAAAACCAGCCGCCCAACACCCAAATGGCAGGAAGGGGAACGGGAATACGCAAAAACAGCAAAATCCATACACGCGCCCGGGGGTAAAGCACCAAATAGGCGGCAAGCACACCAGAAACGGCAGCCGACGCCCCGATCAAAGGATTATGAGACGTAGGCGACATCATAACATGGGTGAGGCCGCCGCCGATGCCTGACAACAAATAGAACATGATGAAGCCCACATAGCCGTAAGCATCTTCCACGTTATCGGCAAAGACCCACATAAAAAGCATGTTGCCGATCAAATGCATCCAGCCGCCATGCAGGAACATTGAAGTAATTACAGTCAAAGGCTCAGGAATGCCGCCCGCCGCTTGGCTGGTATGGAGAAGCTCTATCGGCGTAAGGCCAAAACTGGATTCAAAGCTGGCCAACACCACATCAGATGTAAAAGCCCCAGTGAACAGAAAAATCACCACATTCAGCAGGATGATGCTGATGGTGACAAACTGAAAGCGGATGACGCGAAGATGCGTGTCGTCGTGAAGCGGCAAGAACATAAAGTGAGCTTAGCTGATCAACAGTTTGAAGGCGAGCCAGAACATGATGGCGGCGATGGCCGCATCAATGCCGCGCCACACAATAGGTTTTGAAAGGGGCTCGCGTAAAGCTTTGGCCCCGTAGCCAATGGCAAAGAACCACACGAAGGATGCCAGCGATGCACCGAGAGCAAAGGCTGCACGTTCTTCCTGCGGCCTCGAATTGGTGATTGAGCCGATCAAGACCACCATATCAAGATAGACATGCGGGTTGAGCCAGGTGAGAGCGGCACAGGTGGCCAGTGCCATGAAGAGATTGGAGGAAGTTTTGGTGCTGTCATCCAAAGCTTCGGGTTTCAATACGCGCCGCGCTGCTTTAATGCCATACCAAATGAGAAATGCGGCACCACCATACTGCATGACGATGAGAAGCCACGGCAACACTTGCAGAATGGTACCCAAGCCATAAGTGCCAGCCCAAATGAGAATGGCATCGCTGAACGAACAGAACAGACAGATCCAAAAGACGTGAGAATTCAGAACGCCTTGACGAATGACGAAGGCATTCTGGGCGCCAATCGCCACGATCAATCCGCCGCCTAAAGCGAAGCCTGCAAGAATTGCATTGAGCATTTAGCGCGTTTTCCCCGGCACCCAGAGCACGTCACCGTCTGCTGCTTTAAAGTTCACCCAGCGGCTGGCCACGAAAAAGAAATCAGAGAGGCGGTTGATGTAAGCGATTGCCCCTTCGCTCACATGCTCGCCTTCGATTGATTTCAGTTCAACAATTAGACGTTCAGCACGGCGGCACACGGTGCGCGAAAGATGAAGATGGGCGGCAGCGGCATGGCCAGCCGGCAGCACGAAAGAGCGCAAAGGGCTAAGTTCTGCATTCAGCTCGTCAATCTCGGTTTCAAGGCGCTCATATTGTTTGGGTAGAATGCGCAAAGGTTCCCACTCTAATTTCGTGCCCCGATCTGGCACGCAAAGATCAGCACCCAAATCGAACAGTTCATTTTGAATGCGGGCTAACATCGCATCAAGCTTATCGAGGCCCGTCATGTGCAAGCGCACGAGGCCTACCGTGGCATTGGTTTCGTCCACGGTGCCGTAAGCGGCGATACGGATATTGGCTTTAGACACACGTTCACCAGAACCGAGTGCTGTTTCGCCAGCGTCACCGGTGCGGGTGTAGATGCGATTGAGAACAACCATGCTTTACTCATTTCTTAAATAGAAGGATGGCTTAGCCGATAATGCGCGGGCTGTCACAGTCAACCCTGCGGCAATTGTGAGCACCATGGCAATCAGGGCCGTGATCACCGCGAGGCTTGGTGAAAATGTCCACGGCATTTCTAAAATATAGTGGGCCAAGAACCATGAACCGAGCGAGCCAACAATAATTCCAAACAAGGACGCGACAAGGCCAAGCAAGCCATATTCAATGATGAAGGCCAGCAACAATTGCCGTCTGGTGGCGCCATAAGTTTTGAGAACAACCGCCTCATAACTGCGTGACGAGAGGCCCGCTGCGAGTGCGCCTGCAAGGACCAAAATTCCGGTGAGCAAGGTAATCACATTTGCACCCCGCACCGCGGTGAGCATTTTGCCCAGAAGATCACTCACTGTGGTCAGCGCATCTTTCACGCGCACCGCGGTGACAGAAGGATAAGCCGCCGCCATAGCGTTCAACAATTTGCCTTCATCGCCACCCTTCATTTCTACAGTCACGATGTGGCTGTGGGGCGCAGCCTTCAAAGTGTTGGGTGAAAAAACCATGACAAAATTAATACCCATGCTGCGCCAATTCACTTTGCGCAAATTTGCGAGTTGCGCCTCCACGTCACGGCCTAAGACATTGACTGAAATTTTATCTCCAATTTTAAGATCAAGACCTTTGGCGATTTCGTC
>JANPGD010000043.1:0-3946 GCA_031423845.1 Hyphomicrobiales bacterium
CGCCGTTCCACTTTGTTTGAAAACAAGCTGGAGGGCAATTGATATGAAGTTGAAAGAATCAGCATCGCAAACAGCTGGCCCTTATGTACATATCGGCCTCACGCCAAATTTCTGCGGAATCACGGGTGTCTATCCGCGTGATCTTGGCTGCGACATGATGGGCGAGAAAACCAAGGGCGAGCGCATCACCATCACGGGTCGCGTCTTTGATGGCGGTGGCTTGGTACTGAAAGATGCGTTGGTTGAAATTTGGCAGGCTGATGCTGAAGGCAAATATAATTCAGAAAACTTTCAAGGTTGGGGCCGGTGTGCCACCGATATGGAAACCGGTATTTTCACATTCCAAACAATTAAGCCTGGTTCAGTTCCCCATCCCAATGGCGACAGGCAATCACCGCACATCACATTCTGGATTGTAGCGCGAGGCATCAATCTCGGCCTCAACACCCGCATGTATTTCGCTGATGAAGATAATTCAAACGATCCCATTCTGAAAAGAATTGAACACAAACAGCGCATCAAGACGCTTGTCGCAAGTTGCAGCAGCAACACCTACAATTTCGACATCCATCTGCAGGGTGAAAACGAAACCGTTTTTTTTGATATTTGAGGGGCATCATGTCTTTTACTTTGCAACAAAGTTCTTTTCTTTCACCTCTGCTCGGCGATCAAGAAATCATCGAGTTGTTCTCCGTGGAAGCTGATCTCGCCGCGATGATACGCTTCGAAGTTACACTGGCGAAGTTGCAAGCCAAAGCAGGCCTCATTTCGGATGAAGCGGCAGAAAAAATTGCTCTGGGTGTCCCGCAGTTCAAACCAGATATTGAAAAAATACAACGCGGAATCGCGCGCGACGGTATTTCGGTTCCAGTATTTATTCAGCAGCTAAAGGAGCAGGTGAACACCTTTGTCCACTTTGGTGCAACAAGTCAGGATGCAATCGATACCTCATTCATGTTGAGAAGTCAGAGTGCAATTTCGATCCTTGTTGCGCGTGTGGAGAATCTTATTGCTCGCCTGGATCAGCTTACAACGGCGTTCGGAAAAAATAAACTCATGGCGCGCACGCGGATGCAAGCTGCCCTTCAGTTTACAGTGGCTGATCGGCTAGCGAACTGGCGATCTGGGCTATTGGATGCAATTGTTGGGCTCAAATCATGCCGATTTGCGGTTCAATATGGCGGGCCTATTGGAACGCTGCATGAGTTTCCAGAAAATGGCGATGCTCTCAGATCTGAACTCGCATCTGCTTTGGGTTTGGAGGCATGGCCGCAAAACTGGCAATCCAATCGCAGTTCTATCGTTGCTATTGCCAATGCCTGTAGCCTTGTGACGGGTAGCATTGGAAAGTTGGGTGCTGACTATTGTTTGATGGCGCAAGATGATCTCGCAGAGGTAAAGTTCAAAGGCGGCGGCACATCTTCTGTTATGCAACACAAGCAAAATCCTATTCAAGCCGAAGCCCTCGTCACGCTCGCTAGATTTAACGCAACGTTGATCTCCGGCGTTCACCAATCACTGGTTCATGAGCAGGAGCGCTCTGGTGCAGCTTGGACACTTGAGTGGATGCTACTGCCGCAAATGATAGTTGCTGCCGGTGCTGCCACGCGCACCGCAAAAGAACTTTTGCAATCCACTATTGCGATAGGACACGCATGAGAACGCAGGTCGCAATCATTGGTGGCGGGCCATCGGGATTGCTGCTCTCGCAATTGCTGAACAGGGCTGGCATCGCGACAGTTGTGATCGAACGCCAGACGAAAGACTATGTGTTAAAACGTATGCGAGCCGGCGTGTTGGAAGCAGGCACAGTTGATCTTTTGCGTAAAGCAGGTGTTGGTGAGCGCATGGACCGCGAAGGCCAGCCCCATGAAGGATTTTTTCTCGCCGCACAAAACCGCCAATTTCGGGTGGCCTTTACTGAGCGCTGCGGAAAGCGGGTGATGGTTTATGGCCAAACTGAAGTCACCAAAGACCTTTATGATGTGCAGGAAAAATCAGGTGCGATACTGGTAAATGAAGCGACAGACGTGGCCTTGCACGATGTCACCACTGCAAAGCCATTTGTGATTTACAAAAAGGCAGGCGTTGAGCATCGGATCGATTGTGATTTCATTGCGGGATGCGATGGATTTCATGGTGTGAGCCGTCAAACTATCCCAGTGGAACATCGCAAAGAATTTGAACGGGTCTATCCATTTGGCTGGCTGGGCATTTTATCGGAAACACCGCCTGCATCGCATGAACTCATCTATGCCAATCATGCCCGTGGTTTTGCCTTGGCTTCAATGCGCAGTGCAAAACTCTCGCGCTATTATGTGCAAGTTCCGCTCGATGACAAAGTTGAAAACTGGAGTGACGCCGCATTCTGGGATGAATTGAAAAGGCGTTTGCCCAATGAGATTTCGGAAACCTTGGTCACAGGCCCATCGATTGAAAAATCAATTGCGCCGTTGCGCAGTTTTGTGTGCGAAACGATGCGCTGGGGAAACTTGTTTCTCGCTGGTGATGCCGCTCACATTGTGCCACCAACCGGAGCCAAAGGCCTGAACCTTGCTGTTTCAGATGTTCACTATCTGTCGGAAGCGTTGAAACAACATTACGCCGAAAAGTCGGCCGCTCTCTTGGATGCCTATTCCGCCACAGCGCTTGCGCGGGTTTGGAAAGCCATTCGGTTCTCGTGGTGGATGACAAGTTTGCTGCACCGCTTTCCGCAGCAATCAGAATTTGAGCAGCGCATTCAAGAAAGTGAAATTGATTACATCGCCACCTCACATGCAGCACAAAGCGTGCTGGCCGAGAATTATACTGGACTGCCTTTTTAACAAAGTAACCGCCTTCAAAATGAAGGCCCATTGGGAGGACTAAACGATGAAAAATCTATCTCGCCGCGATGTATTGCTGGCTGGTGCAGGTGCTGCCACACTTCCGCTCTCTGGCACCATCTCACCCGCATTTGCTGCTGATAAACTGACAATTGGCTTTATCAGCCCGATTACCGGACCGCTTGGCGGCTTTGGCCAGACTGACGGCTTCGTGTTGGAAGCTGCCCGCAAGGCATTGGCAAACGGTTTGACCATTGGCGGCAAAACTTATGCCGTAGAAATTCTGGATCGTGATACGCAATCTGATCCATCGCGTGCAGGCCAACTGGCCAAGGACTTGATTACCAACAGTGGTATTGATTTAATGCTCGCAGTCTCCACACCAGAAACCATCAATCCTGTCGCAGATGCGTGCGAAGCAGCGGGCGTTCCTTGCCTTTCAACCGTGATGCCATGGGAAGCATGGTATTTTGGCCGCGGTGCCAAGCCCGGTCAACCTTCGCCCTTCAAATGGACCTATCATTTTGGTTTTGGTGTTGAAGAATTCTACAAAACATACATCAAGCAATGGACCTTGGTTGAGACCAACAAGAAAGTTGGCGTGATGTATCCGAATGATGCTGACGGCAACGCCATTCGCGCCGTTCTGGCACCAAAATTGGCAGCAGCGGGCTTTACCATAGTTGATCCAGGCGCCTATGAAACCGGAACCACCGACTACTCCTCGCAGATTGCCCTGTTCAAACAAGAAGGCATTGAAATTTTTAACACCTTCCCCATTCCACCAGACTTTGCCGCCTTCTGGCGTCAAGCTGCACAACAAGGTTTGAACAAGCAGATCAAGATTGTCCAAACTGCCAAGACCGGTTTGTTCCCTTCTGATATTGAAGCCTTGGGCGGTCTTGGGCTCAATATTTCCAGTGCTGCCTATTGGCACAAAGCCTTTCCTTATAAATCTTCTTTGACGGGCCTGTCAGGAACGGAATTGGCTGATGGCTATGAAGCTGCAAGCGGCAAGCAGTGGACTCAGCAATTGGGTGCCACACTTTCATTGCTTGATGCAGGCACAGATGCTTTGAAAGCTTCAACTGATCCGAAGAACAAGGCTGAAGTTGCAAAGG
>JANPGD010000044.1:0-8573 GCA_031423845.1 Hyphomicrobiales bacterium
TCCAATACATCAACGGCTTCTACAACACCCGCCGCAAACATTCAGCAATAGGAGGCACATCACCCGTCAAGTTCGAACGAAAGTCAGCCTAAATGAGAACAGGACGCGGAATTAATTGGGGACAAGTCCAAAGTCGGAAGACAACGGCCGCAATCTGCTCGCCGCGCTCGCTCCCGATGCGACATGGACGGAAGCCGAAGGCTTTCCTTACGCGGGAACCTATGTGGGAGCAGAAGCGATCATCGCAGGTGTGTTCCATCGTCTCGGCACCGAATGGATTGGCTATAAAGCAGAAGTTCACACTTTTATGGAGGACGGCGATAAAGTTGCCGCCTTCGGTGTGTACTCCGGCACTTACAAAGCCACAGGAAAATCCATGCGCGCCGAGTTCGCACATTTCTATGTGCTGAAAGCTGGCAAGATTAAAAGCATGAAACAGTATGTGGATACTTTGGTTGTGAGCAAAGCACTGGTCTAAAGAAATCTGAATAAATCAATGGCCAAACCCCGTCTGGGAGTTTGGCCATTTTTTTCAAATGTTGGTCAGCGGATTAGACCGATGGCACATAAGCAAACGCGCCGTCTTTCACTTCGGCCATGCCGAGACCAGGATAGGTCCAGTGATATCCGATGAGCTTCTTCTTGCCATGCGAAGCATAGTCGAGGAACGAGCGGCGGGTTTTGCCGGCCATCTCGGGGTCAGTGTCGAAACCAAACTTCCATTCAGGGTGCGCAAAGAACACCGCTGGCGTGTTGACCACATCGCCCACCAGTACCAGACCATCATCGCCTGCCAACTCAAAAGACACATGGCCCGGTGTGTGACCCGGTGTGTCAATAACCGCAATTCCAGGCAGCACTTCAGCACCGGGTTTGAAGGTTGTGAACTTTGGACGTAGTGCACCAATTATGCCTTGCGTTGGCGATATTATATTTGCTGTACCCAACTACAAAATGTAGTGGGAAGCCGAGTTGATACTTTTTATTTTTTCGAATTTTTGGGCTGAGGCTTTGTTGCTACCATCACTTTAAGTAGATCATCAAAATGTCCGTTGGCTTCATCTGGCCAAGTTCTTTGGCGGTTTCGATGAAACGAGCGGATTGCTTTTTATCTTTTATCTTTGGGTGGCGCTTTTGCTTTGCGCTTGAACTCACCATAGGGTGGCCTTCCACTAAGCAGTAGTTGCGTAGGTTAAACGCTTGCCAATAATACCCTTCAGGGAGCGGTCAGCACGAGCAACGTCATCAACTCCAAGCTTTACACAGTTTGAATAGCGGAAATCAAATTCAGCAAGGTAGCAGTGCAAATGCTTCTCACAGCAATGCTGATAAACGCCGCGCATACCGCGCTTGAAAATCGAGAAAAATCCTTCGATGGTATTTGTCGTGGCGATGCCATGCACATATTCATCATTGGTGTGATTGACGAACTCATGGCTGGCAAAGTTCCGGCCTACAGCACGATATTGCAAAGCCTCATCTGTCATTATGGCGGTTTCTTTCTTGATGTTGGAAACCATGAGGCCTTCAACGTCAAAGCGACGATGGCCAGCGGTATGAAAACTGCGGGCTTCACCGCCACGTTCAACCAGTGTCACAACCACGTTCATGTAGCCTTTGCCCTTGATGCCTGTAGGCACGGCAAACCGACTGACACCGCCTTCATTGAAAGCTTCAATGGCAAGTTCCGAGCCGAATGTTTGAACGCCCACTGGTTCACGAGCCTTGGCGACGCACGTTGAAAAATGGAAGATTGGCTCAAGGACTATAATGAAGTCCAACCACACAGTGCTATTGGTAATAGAACGCCGATATCACTGCTCAACCACCAGGGAGCAACAACTCCCGAATGACCCCAAACCCCGGAAGATTCCAGTTCCGCAAGGCTTAAAATTGGGGAGTAGGTCACAGTATTGAGATACTGCGCCAACCGCTATCGGCAATGAGGGGACAATCCAATAATTTCGCGCGCTTCGCGCCAGGTTGCTATGGGCCGTGAATGCCGAGCACAAATCTCAACTACGCGCTGAACTAGGGCAGCATTTGAGGGTGCAAGTGTATTCTTGTCGAGCCGCACATTGTCTTCCATGCCAGTTCGCGTGTGGCCGCCTTTGGCGATGGCCCATTCGTTAATGGTGAGTTGGGAAGAGCCTATGCCTGCTGCACACCACTGTGCATCAGGTGAAAGACGTTTCAATGTCTCAATATAAAAATCCAAAATTCGCTCGTCAGCTGGCATGGCGTTTTTGACACCCATGACGAATTGCACATAGAGCGGGCCTTTGAGCCTACCATCTTTCTGCATTGTTGTAGCCTGTACGATGTGGGAAAGATCAAAGGCCTCAATTTCTGGCATCACATTGTAAGTGAGCATCTCTGAAGCCAGCCAATCGACAAGATCAGGTGGATTTTCATAGACGCGGGTAGGAAAATTGTTTGAGCCAACTGAGAGCGAGGCCATATCAGGGCGAAGCGACAGCATCCCGCCGCGCGCCTGCCCAGCCCCGGATCGACCTCCTGTTGAAAGTTGAATGATCATGCCGGGGCAATGCTTTTCCAAGCCTTGCTTCAGGCGTGCAAAACGTTCGGGATCAGACGTAGGTTTGCCTTCATCATCGCGCACGTGGCAGTGAACGATTGCGGCCCCCGCTTCAAAAGCTTCCTGCGTGCTTTCAATTTGCTCAGCAATGGTGATCGGAACTGCGGGGTTGTTTTCCTTTGTTGGCAAAGAACCGGTGATGGCCACGCAGATGATGCACGGATTTGAGGAATGATTTGCCATGATTTAGAACGGATAGTGTTGGTGTGGATCTTCAATGGTGATCCAGCGTAGAACTGTGAATTCACTTATAGCCGCTGTGCCTCCAAAGCGGCCGTAACCACTGGCCTTAACACCACCAAATGGCATCTGTCCTTCATCACTTACGGTGGGGCCATTGATGTGGCAAATGCCAGATTCAATGCGGGCTGCCACGTCCATGGCGCGCTTTATGTCACGGCTAAACACGGCTGCTGACAATCCATATTCAGTATCGTTGGCAACACGAATGGCCTCTTCATCACCTGAAACACGGATAATAGGTTTTACAGGACCGAATGATTCTTCATTGTAGATGCGCATTTTGTCGTGAACGCTATCAAGCAATGTCGCTTCAACGATGGAACCATTGCGCTTGCCTCCTACGGAAAGTTTTGCGCCCTTGGAAACGGCGTCACTGATGAGACCATCCATCTTGATGGCAGCTTCTTCAGTCACTAATGAACCCAGAACAACCTTGTCGCGCGGGTTTCCGGCGGGGAGCTTCGCCGCACGGGCTGTGAGCTTCGACACGAATTCATCGGCAATCTTGTTATCCACAATGATGCGTTCAGTGGACATGCAAATCTGACCTTGATTCATAAATGAACCAAAAATGGTAGCGTTTACGGCGGCGTCAATGTCAGCATCGTCCAACACCAGCAAAGGGGCTTTGCCACCCAGCTCCAAGAGCACCGGCTTCAATTGTTCTGCGGCAAGCAAGGCAATGATTTTTCCAACAGCGCTCGATCCTGTAAAGTTGATGTGCTTGACCGCAGGGTGCGCGATTATAGCCTTCACAACAGCATTGGCATCCTTCGGGGCATTGGTCACCACGTTCAAAACGCCTTTTGGCAAGCCAGCATCAAGGAAGCATTGGCCGATCAGGCGGTGCGTGGCGGGGCACATTTCCGAAGCTTTGAGAACAACGGAGTTGCCGCAGGCGATAGCCATGGCCACAGCACGAACGCCCAAAATAACCGGAGCATTCCACGGTGCCATGCCAAAACAAACGCCGCGGGCTTGGCGCATGCCCATGGCCAAAGAGCCTGGCTTGTTGGTGGGAATAATGTCGCCGGTGATTTGCGTGGTCATCGCCGCAGCTTCGCGAATCAAGCCGGCTGCAAAAAACACGTTGAACCCGCCCCAAGGCCCGGTTGAACCGGTTTCCTTGATCATCAACGCAATGAAATCTGGCGTTTTTGAATCGAGAATATCAGCAGCCTTGTTCATGATCGCACGGCGGGCAGCGGGGCTGGTTTTAGACCAAGCCGGAAAGGCCGCCGCTGCGGCTTCCACTGCGGATATCGCGTCCCTCACGCTTGATGCGGGAGCACGCGTGGCCACTTCCTTCGTCACCGGATCATGGCGATCAAATGTGGCTTTGCCCTCGGCATGACGTTCTTCACCGTCTATCAAATTTGCAATTTCCATAATTATTTCCTCTCTTATTTTTTATGAATTGAAACCAAACACTTGAGCATTGATTGATGCTTCAAGGCCACCATCATTGGCTATATTAGCACCGTTTATCCAACGCGCAGCGTCTGAACACAAAAACAAAATTGTTGGTGCAATGTCCTCGGAGGTTCCGGCTCGACCCGTACGCGCAATATCATCGTCTACCCGCACATCACCCAACACCTCGCGAAACTGCTTCAAGATTGGCGTTTCGACCGGACCAGGGCTTACAGCATTGACCCGAATACCACGATCCTTGAATAATGCTTGATGAGCGGCCCGCATGTTCCACATGAGCAAAAGTTCTTTTGAAAACGGGTAAGCAATGTCGTTCTTCACATCATGTTCTGCAACAATTCTGGCGACATCAGGAAAACCTTCAATGTTCACGATGGCTTTTACCTTTTCAATATTTGTGCGCCAGCCATATCCGGCGATGGAGGCAACGTTCACCACCGAACCACCTTCACGAATTTTTGGAGCCATGGCCTCGGTCAATGCGCGAAGACCAAAGAAGTTGACGGCCAAGGTTACGGCAGCGCCACCCTTTCCAGAAAGCCCTGCAACATTGCAAAGCCCATCAACGCGTGAAGGCAGCTGTGCTATCAAATCAGCCACACCTTGAGCCGTCGAAATATCGGCCTTCACAAAATGGCCAATCTCCTGCGCTGGTTTATTGACATCAACGCCTATCACTTCGGCACCCATGCTGGCCGCCAGTTCCGCCGTGCGCTTGCCAATGCCTGATGCTACACCCGTTACAACAATGGTTTTTCCAAAAATCATTTCTGCTCTCCCAGAATTTTCAATCTATAGCCGATTGGAAGAAGTGTAATTCCAAAACGCTGTTCAATTGCCCCCCATATTCCCTTTGGGAAATAGAGTGAGAATATGACAGCGGCCAAACCAAGCCCGATTAAATACCACACACCTGTTCCGCCGAACCATGTTTCGACGACAAAAAATAGTACAGCGCCAATGATGGCACCTTCAAATTTTCCGATTCCCCCTACGAGCACCATGAAAATCATATAGGCAGTCCATTGCACACTGAAATATGTTTTGGGTTGGAATGTCAAAGCGGAACACAGCCACAATGCACCAGCCAAGCCAATGCCAAAGGCAGCCAGCACAAATAGCTTTCGTTTGGTTTTCATCACATCGACACCAACTGAGGTCGCGGCCACTTCATTGTCGCGTATCGCCTGAATGGCGGCGCCCGATTTGCTGCGCAGCAAAGCATAGAGAATGCCTAGCAACAGCAACATGGAACCAAGCGCCACAAGGTAAATCGCCATGCGACGAGCATCGGCCTCATAGGCGTTCATTGAAATGAGTGAGGTTCCGGTTTCGCCTTGGATGAGACGATCAAGATTGATCAACAAATGTGTAAATTCGGAAAGCACCCACATGCCAATTGCAAATTCACCAGCCCTGAGATGCAGCATGAAATATGAAATCAACCACCCGACCACAGCAACAATGATTGCGGCCGCAAATGTCGATGCGAAAGGATTGAGGCCAGCATCTGCAAGGCGAATCGTGAAATAGGCCCCCAACCCAAAAAACATTTGTTGGCCAATCGAAACAAGGCCGCCATAGCCCGCCAGTGCATTCCACATCGCTGCGAGCATGATGTAAATAAACAATGCTGTGAGGCGATCAAGTGTACCAGCTTTAAGCAAGACAGGTGCAATTGCGAAAAGTGCAACCAGAATTGCAATGCCGATAAAAGCTAAGCGGGATGCCGGTGTCCATCTTTCAATAGCGAAGGTTTTCGTCATGCTTGCTTCCTCTTCAACCATGCGAATACAAAATTGCGATTTCTAAAGAGACGAATGAACAGCACTGCGAAAAACGCAAAGTGCCCACCGAGTAGAAATCCTTGTGGGTGAATTGTGGCACCAAGTGTCTGCGCAACCGCAAGCACAACGCCTCCAATCAATGTGCCCCAAAGCGAACCAAGACCACCAATCACCGTTGCTTCAAATGCAGAGAGCAACTGAGGCGCACCTGCGTAAGGCTCAAACGTGGCTCGCATGCCGAGGAACGCCCCCGCCAATGCAACAGTTGCCATGGCAATCGCTGCGGCAGCAGCACTGGCGCGTTTTGCGTCAATACCCACAATCCCTGCCGTGTCAGGGTCCATAGCTGTTGCGCGAATTGACCTGCCCAGTTGCGTCTTTTTGAGGAACAATTGCAAGGCACCGATCACCACAACAACTGTGATCAGAACAAGCACCTGCAACTTGCCAATAAAAATCCCGCCCGGCAGTTCATAGGCATCCCATGAGAGGTTTCCAATGTAAGGTGCGAGCGAACGCGTATCTGCGCCGAAGCGTTGGAACATCAGGTTGTCAAGAACAATGGCCAATCCAAATGTGGTGAGCACCGGCAGCAATTCGCCACCTCTGGCACTGCGGTCGAGCAAATAGCGTTGTAGCAGCCAACCGATCAAAGCCATCACAGGAACAACGATCAACAACCCAACAAATGGATTGATGCCAAATTTTTCCGCCAGCACATAAAGCAAATAGGCGCTGAGAATGGCAAGAGAGCCATGGGCCAAATTGATGATGCGCATGACCGAGAACATAAATGACAGCCCGCAAGCCATCATGGCGTAATAGCCTCCGAGGAAAATTGCCTGAATGAGGTTGCTCAGCATTTCAATGCGCACCTCGGCTTTTGCCAAAGTAAGCGGCGGTAATTTCCTCGCGCGTCACGTCTTGTGTGGCGCGGTCCAAAACAAATTGGCCTTCAAGCATGCAAATGATGCGCGTTGCAAACTGCATCACACGGGCTAATTCCTGTTCCACCAAAACAATCGTAGTTCCTGATTTCACCGTGTTCAAAGACGCATAAACCAAGTCCACTGCAGCGGGAGAAAGACCGAGTGAAATCTCATCCAGCATTAAAACACTTGGGTTGCTCATCAGAGCTCTGCCTATCGCCGTTGCTTGCTGTTCACCACCTGAAAGCGTGGATGCCTTGGCGTTGCGGCGTTTTACGAGATTAGGAAATGCTTCAAACACTTTCGCAACAGTCCATGCGCCGCTGCGCCCCGCAACGCCACCAAGAACAAGATTTTCTTCAACGCTCATATCTTGGAAAAGCTTCCGGCCCTCTGGCACCAGAGAGACACCTGTCTTCACGCGCTGAAACGATGGTAGACTTGAAATATCATTTCCATCCAATAGAATTCGGCCAGACTTGGCCTTGTGCGCGCCCGCAATAGCCCTAAGTAGCGTAGACTTTCCAGCACCATTGGCACCGACCAAAGCCAGTATTTCACCTTTGTTGATGCAGAGATTGACATCTTTCACGGCTTTCAATTGCCCGTGGCGCACGTCAAGTTTTTCCATTGTGAGATGTGTCATTCAGGTGTGCGCCCCAAATAGGCTTCAACCACGGATTTATCTTTCATCACAGCGGCTGGATTTCCATCAGCAATGATCTTCCCGGCATCCATGCAAATCAAACGTTCGGCCACTTGCAGCAACACATGAACAATATGTTCAATCCAAACGATGCTGATACTCCGGCGACGTAACTCACGAATGGTCTCGACCAATTCACTGGCTTCAGCATCGGTCAATCCGCCGCCAATTTCGTCAAGCAACAATATTTTTGGCCGCGTGGCCAAAGCGCGCGCAAGTTCAAGGCGTTTTCGATCAAGAAGGCCAATGGCTTCCGCTTTCCGATTTGCGATTGCTGTCATCCCACAAAGTTTTAAGGCATCATAAGTTAGATCATAAGCCGCATGACCTTGGAGCGCTGCGCCATGAGTGGCGGCGACAAATATATTTTCAAAAACCGTCATACCCAAAAACGGGCGTGGAATTTGATGGGTTTTAGAAAGCCCTTTATGACAGCGCAGCGCCGCCGATGTTGTGGTTACATTTTCTCCCAACAGTTCCACGGTTCCGTCATTGGGCGCGTATGTGCCGGAAAGCACATTCATCAACGTGGTCTTTCCAGCACCATTTGGTCCAACAATGCCAATGGCCTCGCCTTCGCGCACCACAAAATCAACTCGGTCGAGAACAACAAGCGCACCGAAGCGCTTGCTGACCTGTTTCGCGTTGAGAATAGTGCTGGCCACGGCGATCGATCTTACCCGTTATATGGCAGAAGCTTGGCTTCGATCGTTACATTAGGGTCAGTGGAATTATCAGTCACCACATAGTCATACATGTGCTTGCCATCTGCCGACTTAACCCATTGCGTGCCTATGATTGGTCCGGATGCCACGTTTGGAACTGGCCCCGCGGTAAAATCAAGTGCACCACCGATTGTTGTCGTCTTCAAAATG
>JANPGD010000045.1:0-27951 GCA_031423845.1 Hyphomicrobiales bacterium
CAGTGGTTCTCGACACAGAACTCGCCCGCTACATGGCAGGCGAAATCACAGTTGATGAAGCATTGAAGAACATTGAAGCCGGTTGGGAAAAGGTTACGGAAGATTTCGGTCGTGACAGCCAAATCGCAGCTCAAGCTTTGGCGCTCGGAAAATAGGCTTCAACTCAATGCCTCACGTTCGTGACACAAACCAGCCGAGGGAGACCTCGGCTGGACTTTCACCCCAACAGAGTTGGGCGGAATGGATTGATCGCCATTCGCGCACTTTCTTTATTGCGCCGGCGGTTTCGCTCATTCTGATTTTCGCAATCTTCCCGACTTTTTATTCTGTGGTTTTTGCTCTAAGCCGCGTGAAATTTTCGCCAACAGGTTTGAAATTTCGCTTCGTTTGGTTTGATAATTTTATTTCTGAATTCACAGGCAGCGAACAAGACCATTTTCTGGGTCGTCTCGAAGGCATGAGCGTTTTTGGCTGGGTATTTTTGGTTGCAATGATTGTTGCGGTGCTGTGGTGGCTATACAGGTCCAAACAAAATGGGTCGTCATGGATTGGCATGGTCGGTCGATTGATTTCAGCTTCCATGGCCTTGTTCGTCACATTTCTTCTCAGCAACACTTTATTTTCCGGTCATCAGTGGGGCACGCTGCTCACTACACTTTTTTATGTGATTGTCGGCTGCTCGCTGCAATTCATCATCGGAACTGGCTTAGCGTTCCTGTGCTCGCAACCGATTGCCGGCAAGAGTTTTTTCCGCGTCCTGTTTTTCATTCCTTTAATGATCACCCCTTTGGGTGTTGGCTATGCCTTCAAAATGGTGCTCGACATTACCAAAGGTCCGCTGCAACCCCTGTGGGATGCCATTGGATGGCAGAATTGGGCTTGGTCAACTGATGCTTGGGCGGCGCGCTGGTTCGTTATCGTCGGCGATTCTTGGCAATGGATTCCCTTCATCTTCATCATCATGTTGGCAGCACTTGAAAACGTGCCAAGAGACCATGTTGAAGCAGCACAGGTTGATGGCGCATCTAGCATCCAGATTTTCCGCGAGATCACCTGGCCTCAAATTGTTCCAGTGGCCGTCACCGTAATCCTCATTCGCATGATCGAAGCCTTCAAGATCGTTGATCTCCCCAATATTATGACGTCGGGTGGTCCAGGCATTGCCACTGAATCGATGACACTGCACTCTTACTTCGTCTGGCGCGCCAATGACATGGGATCATCAGCAGCCGTAGCCTATCTGCTTCTCATCTTATCCGTTGTCGTGTGTTCGTCCTTCTTCAATTATGTAGTGCTGGGCCAATTGCGGAAGGCACACAAATGAGCGACGCTTCATTCAAATTCGATAAAACTAACCGCAGCTTGATGGAGCGGCTGTTTGAAGCACCAGCAATTGGCAAGATGTCGCCCGTTGCGAAACTTGTTGCTTATAGCGTTCTTATATTCTGGTCGATCTACGTGATTTTTCCAATCTATTGGGTACTGATCACCGCCTTCAAAGATGCGACAACAGTAAACGGAGGACCATTTTATATCCCCTTCGTAGACTTTCAGCCAAATTTGGACGCGTGGCGCACCATGCTGTCGGCTGATCCATTTTGCGATGGCTACGCCATTTTCAGGCAATTTGGATTGCTCATCCATAATGCGTTCGCTTTTATCGTTTCGCCATTAGTACACATAGATAAGATGGAACCGCAGATCTGCAAAGTCTATCTGGCCTTCACCAACTCTGTAGTGATCGGCGTGGCTTCGACGTTCCTCTGCGTTACAATTGGTAGCATGGCCGCTTATGCACTGGCGCGTATTGAATACAAGCCGAAGTTCGGCAACATTGTCATCTTCGTAATTCTAACTCTTATGGTTATCTTGGTCACCAGCTATGTCGGCATTAAGTGGTATGTAACGTCTGCCGTAGCACTGGCATTGTTCTATCTTCTGGCGCGATTTTTTGGCAAGCGCTTCAAGGCAAAGCTGGGTAATAGTGATGTTCTATTCTGGATTATTTCTCAACGCATCCTACCGCCCATCGTCGTGATCATTCCGGTTTATATGATGTTCCAAGCGGTCAGCTTGCTCGACACGCATTTGGGCCTCATCATTATTTACGCTGTGGCCAATTTGCCAATCGTCGTGTGGTTGATGCACGATTTCTTTGCCGGGCTTCCTATTGAGCTTGAGGAATCTGCACAGCTTGACGGGGCCACTCGCTTTGGAATTTTTTGGGATATTGTCCTGCCGCTCACGCGTCCCGGGCTTGCGGCTGTGACATTGCTCACTCTGATCCTGAACTGGAATGAATATCTCTTCGCCGTCTTCCTCACCACGTCAAAAGCGATCACCATGCCGATCATGGTTGCCGCTAAGAATGCTGGCGAGAGAGGTACCTTGTGGTGGGAAATGTGTGCCGTCATTGTGGTGATGATTATTCCTGTGATCTTCGCTGCTATTATTCTGCAAAGATTTATTGCTAAGGGAGTTCTCCTTGGCGCTGTCAAAGGTTAAAACTCATGTTGTCGCAAAAACCAGGCGTTCCCGTCTCATTCGATAAAGTGCAAAAATCATATGGCGCGGTTCGTGTTCTTGAGGAGTTAAATCTTCAAGTTCAACCAGGTGAGTTCTTGGTTTTGCTTGGCGCATCAGGTTCTGGCAAAACAACGGCCTTGCGAATTTTATCAGGATTGGAAACAGCCACTGAGGGCCGGGTTCGTATTGGCGACAGAGATGTCACGGATGTCCTTCCAAAATATCGCGATATTTCGATGGTGTTCCAGTCCTACGCACTTTACCCGCACAAAACGGTGGGTGAAAATATTGGCTTTCCACTCAAAGTGCGCAAAGTGAATCCTGTCGAACGCGAGGTTGCGGTGCGTGAAGCGGCAGCGCAAGTCCAGTTGGATCAATTGTTACATCGCTATCCACGTGAACTTTCCGGCGGTCAGCGCCAGCGTGTAGCCTTGGCGCGCGCTATCATCCGCCGTCCTTCGGTATTTTTGATGGATGAACCACTGTCCAATCTCGACGCTAAATTGCGTGGCCATATGCGTGCTGAGCTCAAACACATGCAACAATCACTGGGCATCACCACGATCTATGTGACGCATGACCAGATTGAAGCCATGACACTTGCACACCGCGTTGCTATTCTGGAAAAAGGAGTTTTGCAGCAGCTTGATGCGCCAGCCAAGATTTACAATGATCCAGCAAACTTGTTTGTGGCGCAATTTATCGGATCACCACCGATGAACATTGTGAAGGGAGCACTTGAAGGCGGGCACTTCATGGCGCAGGACGCAAAAGTTTTGGTGTCTGTAAAGGGTAAAATCGAAAAAGCGGTACTGGGTGTAAGGCCAGAAGATTGCACCATCACCAGTGCGGCAAAAGGGTCTCTCAAGGGAACAATCTATACAACTGAACTTATTGGCGACCACACACTGGTCACACTGAAAGTTGGAAGTGACTACTTAGCGGTCAAGGCGGCGAAGGATTACACGGCACGCTCTGGCGACATCGTGGGCGTAGCATTTGCCAAAGACCAACTCTATGTCTTCGACGCGAGCGACGGCAAACGCATCCGTTAATTGTGTTCTTGCCCCGCGCGGGCACCAAACACTTTTATTAATGAGCGTTGTGCAAAAACCGTGAGCAAGATAACAGGGAGCGCCATTGCAACGGTGGCCGCAGCGAGATGTGCCACTTCTTCTGCCCCACCACCCGTTTGCGCTTCCTTCATCGAAAGTTGACCGACCATCCAAGGCGGCAGAGTGAGTGCATGGTCAGACGTGAGGTATGAGGCAAAAAGATATTCATTCCAGCACTGCAGAAAAACCAAGATCCCGACCGTGATCACTGCCGTTTTCACCACAGGCAAAAGAATGAAAAAGAAGATGTGAAAATGGGTGGCGCCGTCTAACATTGCTGCCTCTTCCTGATCAGTCGCACGCGGGCCAAAAATTGGCGCCAGCATCCAAACGACAATTGGCAAATTGATAGCTGCATAAATAAAAACTAAAATGCCTAAGGTATCGAGTGTTCCAGATTTTTGCGCCACGAAATAGAGTGGCAACGCCAGAACGACGGGCGGCAATATGCGAGTACTCAGTATTGCCGCCATGATGTTTGGGCTGCTGAATTTTGAAGTAAACCGAGTCAATCCATAAACCAGCATTCCCCCAATCAACATCGTTGCTAGTGTTGAGCTGATACCAATTATGATTGAGTTGAAAGCGCGCGAAACCAGATTTTCGGATGTGTCAGAAAGAATAAACCGCCAAGCGTCCAGTGAGGGCGCGAAATCTAAAAAAGGCAAATAGGTTGGTGGTTTGTCTATAACACTTACATCTTTGAACGATGTGATCGTAATCCAATAAATAGGTAAAAAGCAAACGACTGACCATATCCCCAAAATGAAATAAACAATTGCCCGGTTCATACTATCGAAAGCGCGGCTTTTTTGTCGAGTTTCCATGTTCAGTGCCAAACCTCGCGAGTTAAATATTCGCTGCAGTCGGTGTGAATGATAACTGCACAATTTACAACTATTGAGTCCAGTTTTTGGGTTTACTTGTGAGGCATCATGACTGCCCAATGTGCAGCTGTGATTCAAATTGTTCAGCTCTGTCCCCTAAGACCTGAACTGAATTAAACCGTGGCAAGTCCAGTGCAGAAATTTGCCCTTAAGGCTAAGCTGACTTAGCCTCTGCATCTAACTCAAATCAATGCAAACGCAAGCTCACTGGTGTTCGAAGGTTCCAGATCAATCTACATTGAAACTTGGCAGGCCTGTTCAATTTTGTTTCTGCTTTCTAAAAGTTGTATTTTTATTTTATCTTTTTTTGCAGAAAAGCGAACTGATGGCATTGGAATTGAAATGGCATAAAAGCCACCGGCCACGCAAAAGGCTGTGCCAACGGCGGAAATGCCGGACGTGTGTTCCTCACTGTCTTCAGCGATGCCGCTGCCCCGAACCTGTTCGATTTCCATAAACAAACTCTTAAGTGCACGTGTCTGAAATCGAGGACCAATTTTAAGCACCCGTTGCAAGGCAAGCGGTGTCATCAGAGCAAGGATGGCCTTACCATTGGCTGAATTATGCAATGAAAATGCCTCCCCGACAGAAGATACGGCGCGCAGTCTTTGGCTGCCTGTCACTTGATCGACAAAGACCAGTCGTGAACCTCGGAGCACGGCAAGGTCTACCGTTTCGCCAGTTGCGACTGATAAGTCTTTCAAGAAAGGATGAATGATTTCCACCACATCGAGATGATGTTGTGCTGCCACTTGAAAAAGCTCACCACCCAAGCGAATGCTGCGGTGACTGCCGTCTGCGTAGAGCAATCCTTCACCAGCCAAGGCACTGACAATGCGTTGCACTGTTGAGCGCGGCAAGCTCACCTCTTTGGCAATATCTGCCAAACTCAACCCGCTTTTTGCTTCGGCGCACACGCGCAAAATGGATGCTGCGCGTGCAATAACTTGAATGCCTTGGTCCCTCATTCTGGTAGTTTAGTGTGTACCACGATGCAGTTCAATACGATATTATTGTTTCCGCCGCTCTGTAAGCTCCTTCACAATTAAAAAATATAGTGAAGGAAAATAAGATGATCAAAGTGCGTGGCATTGAGTTTCAAGCTAATATGGACAATGCGATGGGGTTGGAATTTACCAATCTTTCGCACCGTTGGGGCTTTCAATGTCCGAACTGGCCATATTTCCAAGACGTGAAAATTGAGCGCATTCACTATATGGCCAAATCTGGCGTGCTGTCGCAACGCATCACCACATCGATGCATTCCACTACGCATATTGATGCGCCAGCCCATGTGGTGCAGGGCACACCGTTTATTGATGAAGTGCCACTGCCACATTTCTTCGGCTCCGGCATTGTGGTGCCCATGCCGAAAAAGAAATGGGAGTCAATCACGGCTGACGATCTTGAAAAGGCTTGCGGCAAAGCCATTCGCCCGCATGATGTGTTGATCCTCAATACGGGTTGGCACAAGGTTTATGAGGACGGTGATTATTTTGCTTATTGCCCTGGCTTTGTACCTTCCGCTGGGCAGTGGATGGTTGATCATCAGGTGAAAGTTGTGGGCCATGATACTCAGGCCAATGATCACCCACTAGCAACAGCCATCGGCCCGCAGCGCAATGGTCCATTGCTACCGCATTTAGAAAAGGAATATTTCGAATGGTCGGGTGGCAAAGATTGGGCCAAGGATTTTCCGGAGTGGGAACCTGTGCATCAGATTCTTTTCAAGAATGGCATTCTTGGCATAGAAAATGTCGGCGGTGATTTAGATAGTGTCACGGGAAAGCGCTGCACCTTTGCATTTTTTCCATGGAACTGGGACCGAGGCGATGGCTGCATCATCCGCTTAGTTGCCATCACAGATCCATCGCAGAATTATCGAATTGAACGCGGGGATCATTTCTGATGCACGTCAAACGTTTCGCTGATGTACCGAAATATGAAGCCCCAAACCATCGCGGCGTGGTGGGTCTGCGGTTGCAGGGCTTCGAAGAACATGGCCCTAAAAACCAGTGGGTTGGCTTTTCGCAATTTCTGCCAGGTGGCGGAGCAGGCCCGGACTCAACGCCGTTCGAGAAGGTCTATGTGGTTCTTGAAGGTGAGATGACGGTGATCATTGACGGTGCTGAAACAGTGTTGGCCGCGATGGACTCCTGCACCATTCCGCCGGGAGAAGTGCGCGAGATCATCAACCGCTCAAACCATGTGACCAAAATGTTGGTGGTGGTTCCTTATCCACCGGGAGTGAAACCATGAGTGACGACTGGTTGAAAAATCCGGCAACGTTGTTTGATGTCAAAGGCAAGGTGGCCATCATCACGGGCGCTTCTGGTGCGTTTGGAGCATTGGCGGCGCGAGTGCTCTCAGGCGCTGGTTGCAAGTTGGTGTTATCAGCTGGCAAAAAAAACGAACTTGATGCCATCGTGTCAGAATGCGAAGGAAGTGTTGGCATCAACATTCGTCCATCTACGGAGGAAAACTGCAATAGCATCGTGGCCAAGGCAGTTGAAACCTTTGGCCGTGTTGATATCCTGGTTGTGGCCTCCGGTAAAAATGATGTTTCGAAAATTCACGAAATGGCCCTTTCACGCTTTCTGGATGTGATGGATGCCAACGTGACACAAAGTTGGTTGATGGCGAAAGCCGTCACCATTCAAATGCAAAAGCAAAATGAAGGCGGCAAGATTGTTCTCATGTCTTCTGCGCGTGGGCTCCTTGGCCACCCCGCGGGTTACACTGCTTATTGTGCCTCTAAAGCCGCCGTCGACGGCATGACCAAAGCCTTGGGCTGCGAGCTTGGCCCCAGCGGCATTACAGTGAACGCCATTGCGCCGACCGTGTTCAGATCACCGCTTACGGAATGGATGTTTGCTGACGATGAAAAAGCCAAAACCACACGAGCAGGGTTTTTGGCACGGGTGCCAAAGGGCAGGTTAGGCGAACCCTCCGACCTCGCCGGAGCATTATTATTTCTCACGTCGCGCGCATCTGATTTCTACACTGGCCATGTGCTTTATGCCGATGGCGGCTACACGGCGGGCTAACGCAAATGCATGAACGGACCATGTTCCCATTTGATCGACGCTTCATGCCGCGCCACCACACGGGCGAGGTTATTGAGATTGGCGCGCAAATGCGTGAAAAACTTGCGATTGACCGGGTCCATGTCAGACTGGCGGCGATAGACCAAGCCGATCATGCGCTCTGGCTGCGGAATGTTGAGCGGCAGAACGGCGATCCGCTGATCCTGTTGCAGCGAGTGAATGACCGAAAGCGGCATAATGGCCAAGGCTTGCGTGGCCGCAAGGTAGTTGATGACACTGTGCAAGGAGCCGCCCGCATAACGGATTGCCAACTCGCCAATGCCAAGTGTCATCAAAATATTGGTGAGATCCAACATCAAGGGCGACCCGGGCAGAGGAGCCACCCAAGAGCACGAAACGAAGTCAGCCTTGCTCAAAGTCTTCTTCATCAACAACGGGTGCATGGCGCTGCACGCCACCACATTGCGCGCGGCGATCAAGGGTTCAAACACCAGTTCCGCACTAATATCCTGCGTGCCAGCGGGGGTAACGCCAACGTCAATTTCATTGGCCAGCAAACTGCTGACAAGATCATTGTAGTGGCCATAGGACTGATCGAACAGAATGTTGGGCTGTTGCATTTGGAAACTGGCAATGACGCCAGACACAACGGCGTCCATAAAAAACGGAACGCCGCCAATGCGCACTCGGCCAGATGTGCCGCCGCGAAAGCTGGCAACGGTCTCCGACGCTTTGCGCGAAGCCGCCAGAATGGCCTTGCCATGAACCGCCAATTGCCGTCCCAAAGCCGTGGGCTGCAAAGGCCTGCGTCCCGCCACAAACAAGGGCTCGCCCACACGTTTTTCAATCATCGACAAGGTGCGCGATATCGCGGGTTGCGACGTGCCAAGCAAGGCTGCTCCCTCGGTCACACCACCGGCCTCCACAACCGCCGCCAATTGCACCAAATGCCGTTCATCAAACTTCATAACAAAATGTTATATTCAATGTGCAACTCTTTATCAACAGGCCCACAAATCCGTTCTAACCTCTCCCCAACAACAATGCGCCACAAGGCAGCAACCAATACACAAGGGAGAATTTAACATGGCCATGATCAGCGGGTTTCACCATCTCACGATGAGCACCGATGGAGCACAAGAGGACTTCGATTTTTTCGCCAAGGACTTAGGTTTGCATTCTGTCAAACGTACAGTCTTGTTTGACGGCGTGCTGCCCGTTTACCATCTCTACTACGGTTCGAAAAACGGTGATGCGTCGACCATCTTCACCACATTCCCATTCCGCAAACCCGGTGTGTTTGGCCGTCGAGGCACCAATCAATCGAAAATTATCCTCGCAGCCATTCCCGCTGGTGCGTCAGAATTTTGGGTCAATCGTTTGAATGCCCGTGGTGTCAAGGCAACCAAAACCAATCGCTTCGGCATCACGCGTGTGGCGCTGGAACACCCTTGCGGCATTCCGTTTGAGCTCGTCGAAAACCCCGGCGACACGCGCGAACCCATCACCAACGATAAGCAGGGCATAGGCCGCGATCACGGCATCAAGGGTATTTATGGCGCAGCCATTTCAGTGGCTGATCGCACCGCCATGGATGACTTTTTCACCATCGCTATCCCCATGAAAAAACTTGCCGACAATCATGAAGGTCTTGCTTTTGCTGTTCCAGAAAACAATGGCCTCACGTCGGTTGTTGAAGTGCTGCATGAACCTGATCGTCCACAAGGCACGTGGACATTGTCCGGTGGCACTATTCATCATCTGGCGCTCAACACTGGCAACGAAGAAAACCAATTAAAACTGCGTGCCCACATTGAGGGACTAGGTTTCACCGATATTTCAGAACAGAAAGACCGCAACTATTTCAAAAGCTGCTACGTGCGCTCCCCTGGCGGTGCATTGTTTGAAATTGCGTGGACGGTGCCTGAAGGTTGGGCCAAGGATGAAGCACCGGGCAGCATCGGCAAAACCCTTGTGTTCCCCCCTTGGTTTGAAGACAGGCGCGCTGAAATGGTGGCTGGTTTAGAGCCCGCGAACTTCGACATATGACCCAAAACATCACACCACTTTTGCTGGGCGAGGCGTTGCAAAGCGCGGCAGTGGTGTGTGTGGTTGTTCATGGGCGCGGGCAATCCCCAGAGTTAATGGCCGATCATATTGTTAGCCGTCTGAGCGCCAAGGGCGTTGCTTATGTTTTGCCTCGTGCAGCTTCAAACAGTTGGTACACCGCGCGAGCGCTCGACGCATTAACGTCGACAACACGCGATCAACTTGCCAGTTCACTTGACCAAATTAAACAGGCCGTGACCACGGCTCCAGACGGCGTTCCTGTGGTGCTGGTTGGGTTCAGCCAAGGCGCTTGTTTGGTGCTGGAATATGGCTTTGCATTTGGAAAATGGCGCGGTGCATTGCTGAGTTTGACTGGTTGCCGCGTTGGCATTCCCGCAGACAATCGTCCACACCAAGATCTATCTGGGATGCCAGTTTATTTAAGTGCTGGGGACAAAGACCCTTGGATTCCGTTACCATATTTTGCGCAGTCCGCACTCGAACTCGGTGCTGTTCGCGCAAGCTTGCGCACCGATGTTTTTCCGGGCCGTGACCATGAAGTGAGCAACGCTGAGATTGCTGTTTTGCAATCAGCATTGAACCAACTCCTCCAAGGCCGCGAGGTGCAATGGTGAAAGTTGCAGTGATCGGCGCAGGATTGATGGGGCATGGATTGGCATTGGTGTTTGCCGAAGGTGGTCACAGTGTTCGTGTCACAGATACCCTTGTAGAATCTCTGCGCACGGTTAAATCTCGCATCACAGCAACGCAAAAATCTTTGGATCGCAAAGTTTCAGCAGCCGATCAAATTGAAACTGTCCCCACTCTGGAAGAGGCCGTTGCTGAAGCCGATTTTATTATCGAAGCGGTTCCTGAAAAACTTGAACTCAAACAGCAGCTTTTCGCACAAATCGAAAGTGCCGCAACCAGCACCGCTATCCTAGCAACCAACACCTCGGTGATTCCGATTACGCGGATTATGGCCCTTGTCAAAACCAAACATCGCGCCATTGGCACCCACTGGTGGAACCCGCCCTATTTAGTGCCGCTGGTTGAAGTTATTCAAACACCAGAAACCGCGCCTGCAATTATTGAAGCCACAATGATGCTGATGCGCCAACTCGGCAAAGTGCCAGTGCATGTTAAAAAAGATGTTCCCGGATTTGTTGGCAATCGTTTGCAACATGCCCTCTGGCGCGAAGCAATTTCTCTCGTAGAAAACGACGTATGTGATGCCGAGACTGTGGACCTTGTGGTGAAGAATAGTTTTGGCGCTAGGCTTGCTGTTTTGGGTCCGTTGGAAAATGCCGATTTGGTTGGCACTGATCTAACGTTGGATATTCACCATCAAGTGCTTGCCAATCTTGAAGATCGAAAGAGCCCAAGCCCCTATCTTCAACAATTAGTAAGGGAGGGCAAATTCGGTTTTAAATCCCATCAAGGTTTCAAATCTTGGACCGATGATCAGATCGCGGAATTGCGTTCCAAGCTTCTAAAACATCTCAGCACCATTTTTAAAAAGCTGGAGCATTGAAATGCGATTTTCTGAAGCCAATGATTTGTTAAAGCCGGGCTACCTAAAAATTGAGTCGGGCGTAGTGGATTATGATGATGGTTTTAAAACTGTGTGTGCTCTCACACGGATGCCCAACTGCAAAGCTAAAATGGTTGAATGGTGGTTTAGGTGGTTGGGTGGCACGGACCAGTATAAGTGGTGGCACCCGCGCGACCATTTGTTCAGTGATTGGGAAGACCGGACCCCCGGAACCCATATTGGTTCAAGCCATCTCGTCCATGAATATCTGGCAGGCAGCGATGGTCCCATTTTCAAACTCCGCATCAACTTCCGTGATCCATCAGAGTTTTTTGACAAAGACAAATATGCCAAGCTCAATGGGGCCGCGATTTGCGCGCGCATTGGGTCGCTTGAAGCACCTGTTAACTTGGGTCGTATGACACATTTTGTGCGCAATACGGATACGGGCTGCGAAATGCGCTCACGGTTTTTCTTAGGTCATGTTGAAAGTCGTAATCCAAATTTGGCTTTCAGCGAAGATCAAATCAAGGGCATTCGCGCTGAAAAAGTTACCGATGATCTGGCCAAACGACTGCACCACCATGCGACCGAAGAAATGGGGTATCTGTCCGATCTTTTGCCAGTACTTTATCGGCAAAGTTCAGGCGATACGTCGAGCGAGTAAATTTGCAAAAACTAAAAATCTACACTTCACTTAACTTAATTAAAAATGAAATATGGGAGGATATAATGACTACATTTTCAAAACTAAACCGTCGCCAAATTCTAAAAACAGGTGCTGCTATAATTGCAGCGCCTGCGATTATCGGTGTGGGTGCAGTACAAGCTGCAACCACAACATTTAAGATCGGTCTTGTAAGCCCGCTCACTGGCCCGCTGGCGGGTTTTGGTGAGGCCCAAGATTGGATCATTGCAGGAATTCAAAAATCAATTGATGGTCTCACCAATAATGGTGCATCTGTAAAGATTGAATTGATCACTAAAGATTCACAATCAAACCCCAACCGTGCGGCCGAAGTGGCGGCGGATCTCATCAACAAAGATCAAGTCAATCTTATCATCACCAAAGACACTCCAGACACCACCAACCCCGTGGCCGATCAGGCAGAACTGAATGGCATACCTTGCATCTCAACCAACTGCCCTTGGCAGCCATGGTTCTTTGGCCGTGGTGGTGACCCAGCAAAAGGCTTCACGTCCACCTATCATTTCTTCTGGGGCCTTGAAGATATTATCGCTAATTTTGTTGGAATTTGGGACCAATCTGGCGTTGCCAAAAAAGTGGGAGCGCTCTTCCCCAATGATGCTGATGGCAACGCTTGGGGCGATAAAGAACATGGTCTTCCCGGGCCTGTAACTGCTGCAGGTTATGAATTGGTCGATCCAGGTCGTTATCAACCTTTGAACAATGACTTCTCGTCGCAAATTGCCGCCTTCAAAGCAGCAGGTGTGGAAATTGTCACTGGCGTTATGATCCCACCTGATTTTGCAACATTCTGGAGCCAGGCAGCACAGCAAGGCTTCAAGCCGAAGGTCGTTACAATCGGCAAGGCATTACTATTCCCTGCATCCGTTGACGCATTGGGAGACAGAGGCGATGGTTTGACAACAGAGGTGTGGTGGACACCAACTTATCCCTACAAGTCCAGCCTCACCGGTGAGTCTGCTCAAGCTTTGGCCGATAGCTATGTTGCTGCGAGCGGCAAACCATGGACCGCCACATTGGGCTTCAGCCACGCGATATTTGAGGTCGCTTTAGACGTCGTCAAACGTACCAAGGATTTGTCAAGCGCTGCATCAATCATGGAAGCAATTGCTGAAACAGATTTGCAAACGATTGTAGGCCCGGTGAATTGGGCAAAAGGGCCCGTTAAAAACGTGACTAAAACTCCACTGGCTGGCGGACAATGGCAACGCAACAACGGTAAATTGGAATTGGTGGTCACCACCAATGTGCAACATCCAGATATTCCAATCGGCGGCAAGCTGAAACTTCTCAGCTAAATATGGAAGAGAGTCGGGTGATGTGTTCGCCCGACTTATTTTGCAATGACTTTACTCGCACTCGAAAATCTCAATAAACGTTATGGCGCATTGAAGGTCACTGATGCGGTGAGCCTGTCTGTGCAGAGGGGCGAAATTCTTGGTATTCTTGGGCCTAATGGCGCTGGCAAAACTACGCTGTTCAATTTAGTTGCAGGCACCGTGCGGCCTGATCAAGGCCGCGTAAATTTCAAAGGTGGAGATATTTCAGCCCTTGATGCTGCGGCGAGGTGCAAGCTCGGAATCTCGCGCTCATTCCAAGTGCCGCATCCCTTTAATGGCATGACGGTTTTTGAAAATATTCTTGTCGGCGCTGCCTTCGGTCGCGCCGCCGATGACCCTGAATCTCATGCTCTAAAGGTGATGGAACTCACTGGCATGAAGGCCAAGGCCAACCATCTTGCAAGCTCTATTACACTTCTGGAACGCAAGCGCTTGGAATTGGCCCGCGCTTTGGCCACCGAACCTGAATTACTTTTGCTCGATGAAATTGCGGGCGGGTTGACGGACCGTGAATGCCAATCGCTGCTCTCGGCCATCCGCGATGTTCATTCATCGGGGGTTACGATTGTGTGGATCGAGCATGTGGTTCACGCGCTCTTGTCGGTGGCGCAGCGGCTTGTCGTGCTCAACTTTGGCAAGCTGATTGCCGATGGCAAACCCGAGGACGTGATGAACAGCAGAAATGTGAAGAGCGTTTATCTGGGTGAGGACGCGCATGTCTGACACCTTACTGCAAATCGAAAATCTTGAAGCGTGGTATGATGATGCCAAGGTGCTTCATGGCTTGTCCTTCATACTCAAAAGAGGCGAAGTGCTGTCGTTGGTCGGTGCCAATGGCGCAGGTAAAAGCACCCTGCTCAAATGCATTTGTGGTTTGTTGCAGAGGAAAGCGGGCAACATTCGATTTAAAGGCGAAGCTGTTCACGCATTAGTGGCAAATGAAATCGTCGCCAAGGGCATTGCTCTGGTTCCGGAGGGCCGCAGGCTTTTTCCATCTTTGTCCGTCGAAGAAAATTTGATCCTTGGTGGCCAAGTGCAGCGCGCAGGGCCATGGAACATCCAAGCCATTTATGATCTCTTCCCAATCCTCAAAGAAAAACGCAATGCGCCAGCAACTTCACTCTCAGGCGGGCAACAGCAAATGGTGGCCATCGGACGTGGCCTCATGTCGAACCCTGATTTGATTTTGCTTGATGAACTCAGCCTCGGCCTTGCCCCCATTGTGATCAAAGATATTTATGCCATGCTGCCGCGCATTGTGGGCAATGGTTTGACGGCCATTCTCGTGGAACAAGATGTGACCCGCGCGCTGGCGTCAGCGGATCAATTCCTCTGCATCCAGGAAGGCCGTATATCGCTGGAGGGCGAACCTGCCGCCTTCACCAAAGACCAAATTTCTGCTGCTTATTTTGGGATGTGAAGATGATTTGGGTCAATATCATCATCCAAGGAATTCTCATCGGCGGGCTTTACGCGCTATTTGCGGCCGGCCTTTCGCTGATCTTTGGCGTGATGCGTTTGGTCAACATTGCCCATGGGGATTTAATCGTAGCTGCCGCGTTTTTGGCGTGGACCATTATCCAGAAAACAGGGCTGCATCCACTGGTCAGTCTTGTCATCGTGGTGCCACTCGCAATGGCCTTTGGCTATGCGCTGCAACGCTATATTCTGAACCGCACGTTGGGAAAAGATATTTTACCGCCACTGCTTGTAACTTTCGGCTTGTCAGTGATTTTACAAAATGGATTGTTAGAGCTGTTCACAGCAGATAGCCGCAAACTGAATGCGGGCGCTTTAGAAACGGCTTCGTTTGAATTACTACCCGGCGTAGGTATTGGTTATCTGCCTTTGCTGCAATTCGTCACCGCTGTCGCAGTCATCGCGGGCTTACAATACATGTTCTACAATACAAAGCTGGGCCGCGCCTTTCGTGCCACATCTGATGATTCCGAAACGGCTTTGCTCATGGGCCTTGATCAACACAAGGTCTATGCGTGGGCCATGGCGCTGTGTTTGGGCGTGGTTGCCATTGCTGGGGTGTTCCTCGGTATTCGCTCGAATTTTGATCCCTTTATGGGGCCGGGCCGTCTGATCTTTGGTTTTGAAGCTGTGATCATTGGGGGCCTTGGCAATCTCTGGGGCACATTGGTGGGCGGCATTATTTTAGGCGTGGCCCAAGCCATTGGCGCGCAGATCAATCCGGGCTGGCAAGTGCTGGCAGGGCATCTGGTGTTTCTGCTGGTCTTGGCATTCAGGCCGCGCGGCCTTTTCCCGAGGATGGATTGATGAACCTTTCCATCACCCGTGATACTAAGACCAGCCGCATTGCAGGCGTGTTAGCGCTTGCGCTCGTTGCCGTATTGTTTGCCGCCCCATGGTGGGGCTCCACGGCAACACTTCGCTTGATCGGCGAAATGATGGTCTATCTGGCGCTCGCTTCACTGTGGAATTTGCTGGCGGGCTATACCGGACTCGTCTCGGTGGGCCAGCAGGCCTATGTGGGTTTTGGTACTTATGTGGTTGTTGCCTCCACAGTATTGTTTGGCATTCACCCTTATGTGGCCATTCCCATGGCGGGTATTCTTGCGGTGCTGATTGCACTGCCGGTGGGCAAATTGGTGTTCCGATTGCAAGGCGCTTATTTCGCCATCGGCACGTGGGTTGTGGCCGAGGTGTTCCGTTTGCTTTTTGCGCAAATTGCAATTTTAGGCGGCGGCTCCGGCATTTCACTGCCAGCCAAACTGATGCAAACATTGGCGGTCAATAAATTCTGGCGCGAAGCGTCAATTTTCTGGATCACGCTGGTGCTGGGCATTGGCGCAATAGCGTTAGTCTACGGTCTGTTGCGCTCGCGAATTGGCTTGGCGCTCACAGCAATCCGCGACAGTGAAGTGGCCTCGTCCAGCCTTGGTATAAAAATCGACCGCATCAAATATGCTGTCTATGTGGCGGTGGCTGGCATGACAGCGATGGTGGGGTCCATCATCTCATTGCAAAAAATTAGGGTGTCGCCCGACGCCGCCTTCAGCGTGAATGATTGGACCGCTTTTGTGATTTTCATCGTGGTGATCGGCGGCATCGGCACCATTGAGGGGCTCATCGTTGGAACTCTGGTTTATTTTATGTTGCGCGAATTTTTATCCGATCTTGGCTCAATATATTTACTCTTCTTAGGTGCCCTTGCCATCGTCATCATGCTCGTCGCCCCCAAGGGTATCTGGGGTTACATCGCCGCCCGTTGGAACATCTCGCTGTTTCCAACGGGCTATCACGTCAACACAAAGGATTAAATCTTGGCAAACAAAGTTATCATTTCAGTTGCCATCACTGGCGGCATTCACACCCCCACCATGTCACCGCATTTGCCGGTAACACCGGACGAAATTGCCGAGCAATCTATCGCTGCTGCGAAAGCTGGCGCATCAATCATCCACCTTCACGCGCGTGATCCGATTGACGGAAGGCCCACGCCCGACCCTGCGGTGTTCATGCAGTTCCTGCCGCGCATCAAACAATCCTGCGATGCAGTGATTAATATCACCACGGGCGGTGGCCTCAACATGACTGTCGATCAACGCCTTGCTGCACCTATGGTGGCAAAGCCAGAAATGTGTTCGCTCAATATGGGATCGATGAATTTTGCATTGCATGGGTTGGCTGATCGCTATTCCAACTGGAAGCACAGTTGGGAAGAGCCATACTTGCGCGGCACGGATGATTTTATTTTTAGAAACACGTTCAGAGACATAGCTCGAATTCTAAAGGATTTAGGTGAGCAGCACGGCACTCGTTTTGAACATGAATGTTATGATGTGGGCCATCTTTATAATTTAGCGCACTTTGTTGACAAGGGTGCCATCAAGCCTCCCTTCTTCGTGCAAATGATTTTTGGCATTCTCGGTGGCATTGGTGCGGATATGCGCAACATGATGTTTATGAAAGAAACTGCCGATAAGTTATTTGGCAAAGATTATCGCTGGTCGGTTCTGGCCGCCGGCAAAAATCAAATGCCGTTTTGCACGCAAGCAGCATTGATGGGCGGCAATGTTCGCGTGGGGCTGGAAGACTCGCTCTATATCGGCAGAGGGAAGCTCGCCACTTCCAACGCTGAGCAAGTTTCTAAAATCCGCCATATTATTGAAGAGCTGGGATTAGAGATTGCAACCCCAACAGAAGCACGAGAAATTCTCGCGTTGAAGGGTGGCGATAGGGTGGGCTTCTAGAATGACACCGTTCATTTATGCAGCCTTGCCAACCCGCGTGATCTTCGGGCGCGGTAAAATTTCGGAAGCTGCAACCGAAGCAATTAGGCTCGGCATGAAGCGACCCTTGATCATAACCACGAGCCAACAGGCAGCATCGGGGTTGGAAATTGTAAAGGCTACAGGCGGCGTGGCCTTTGCGGGTGCCGCTATGCACACGCCGGTCAAGGTAACCGAAGAAGCTATGGCATTTGCCAAGGCGCAAGGCTGCGATGGCACCATTGCTTTGGGTGGCGGTTCTTCAACAGGCTTAGGCAAGGCCATTGCTTTCCGCACCGACTGGCCGCAACTGGTAATCCCCACAAGTTATGCCGGTTCTGAAATGACCAATATTTTGGGAGAAACTGTTGACAGCGCGAAGATCACAAAGCGCGACGCAAAAATTCAACCCGAAACCGTAATCTACGATCCTGATCTACTCGGCACTTTGCCGGCACAATTTGCCGCCACATCTGGCATGAACGCCATCGCTCATGCGGTTGAAGGACTTTATGCAGTTGATGGAAATCCAATTGTCTCGCTGATGGCGGAGGAGGGCATTCGCGCTCTGGCCTCGGCTTTGCCAAAGGGCAAGGATGGCCAAGACGAAGCACTTTATGGCGCATGGCTGTGTGGCACGGTGCTGGGCTCTGCCGCCATGGCATTGCATCACAAGCTGTGTCATGTGCTCGGCGGCACCTTCAACTTGCCTCATGCTGAAACCCACACTGTCATCCTGCCACACGCCACGGCCTACAACGCGCTATCATCGCCCGAAGCCTTGTCGCGCATCGCCCGCGCTTTAGGTGCGAAGGACGCTGCTGGTGGCTTGTTTGATTTGGCGCAAAAACTAGGCGCACCGCTCACACTGAAAGAATTGGGAATGACGGAAGTCGGCTTGGACAAGGCGGCTGATATTGCCGTGGCCAATCCTTATCCAAACCCACGCGCACTTGAACGTAGCAAGATCAGACAGCTTTTAGACAATGCATATCACGGGCGCAGACCCGCTTAAACTTGGGAGAAAATACAATGGCTGATATTACCACCGACGTGATGATTGTTGGCACCGGCCCTGCTGGCAGTGCCACGGCTGCATTGCTCGCTACCTATGGCGTTAACACGTTGGTGATCAACCGCTACCGCTGGCTGGCTCCCACACCGCGCGCCCACATCACCAATCAACGCACCATGGAAGTGCTGCGCGATCTTGGCAGCGACGTTGAGAATGAAGCCTATCAGCAGGCGACTGAGCAAGACTTGATGGGCGAAAATGTGTTTTGCGAAAGTCTCGCTGGTGAAGAGTTGGGCCGCATGAAAAGCTGGGGCAAAGGCCCACTGTCACGTGCTGAACATCTGCTTTCGTCACCCTGCCACATGAATGATCTGCCCCAGACGATGATGGAACCATTGCTGTTCAAGACGGCCTGTGCGCGTGGTGCGCAATCTCGCATGTCTTGCGAGTATATCTCGCACGTTCAAGATGCGGATGGCGTGACGGTTACAGTCAAAGACCGCCTGATGGATAAAAATTTCACTGTGCGCGCCAAATATCTGGTGGGTGCCGATGGTGGTAATTCATTGGTGGCCGAGCAGGAAGCTCTGCCCTTCGAAGGCAAAATGGGCGTGGGCGGTTCGATGAACATTTTGTTCCGCGCTGATCTCTCGAAATATGTGGCCCACCGTCCGTCGGTTCTCTATTGGGTCATGCAGCCCGGTGCTGATGTGGGCGGCATTGGCATGGGCCTCGTGCGCATGGTGCGGCCTTGGAATGAATGGCTGATCGTGTGGGGATACGACATCAACCAACCCGCCCCAACTGTCGATGCTGCCATGGCTACGCAAGTGGCGCGGCAATTGGTTGGCGATCCGAAATTAGAAATTGAACTTCTATCGGCAAGTGTGTGGACTGTGAACAACATGTACGCCACCCACATGCAGAAAGACCGCGTGTTCATTATGGGTGATGCCGCTCATCGTCATCCACCGTCCAATGGTTTGGGGTCCAACACATCAATCCAAGACGCATTCAATCTTGCGTGGAAACTCGCGGCTGTTTTGAAAGGGCAGGCCACACCCAAGCTGTTGGAAAGCTACAGCCAAGAACGAGCCCCCATCGCCAGGCAGATTGTCACCCGCGCCAACAAATCGATCGGTGAATTTGGGCCTATCTTCGAAGCGCTCGGAATGGATGGTGGCGTGGACCACGACAAGATTCAACGTAATATGGATGCGCGCTGTGACATTGGCGAAAAAGCTGAAAAGCAACGCGAGGCTTTGCGAAAGGCCATTGAGTTCAAGAAATATGAATTCGATTGTCACGGCGTGGAAATGAACCAGCGTTACGCATCGAGTGCCGTTGCTTCTGAAAATTCCAACCCGCCGGGCAATGGCATCGACATGGAATTGCACTACGTGCCAACCACTTGGCCCGGTGCTCGCCTGCCGCATGTGTGGGTGTTTGATGCTCAAGGTAGATCGCATTCAACACTCGACATCACAGGCAAAGGCCACTTCACGTTGCTAACAGGAATAGGTGGAGAGGCTTGGGCCGAAGCCGCTAAAGCTATTGGCATGAAACTGGGCATGGATATCAAAGTACGCATCATTGGTCCGCGCCGTGATTATGAAGACCACACCGGTGATTGGGCCCGTGCTCGTGAAGTGGGGGATACGGGTTGCATCTTGGTCAGGCCAGATCACCACGTGGCGTGGAGAGCTGCTAAAGTTTCAGCCTCCGCTGACAAAGACCTGTCATCCGCATTTATGAAAATCATGGGACATTGATCATGGCCAAACCTGCAGAAAAAAAGGCGCCCAACGCCAAAGTTTATTTCACTGTGAAAGACTCGGTGAAAGTGGTGCAGGATCGTTCCGGCCCCAAGGCCAACAAGCGCACGAAATTCTTGGTTGATAGTTTGGTCAAGCACATGCACGCCTTCGTGAAAGAGGCGCGCCCCACCATGGATGAATGGATGGTTGGCATTAACTACCTCACGCGCACGGGCCATCTCTCAACCGATTGGCGGCAGGAGTTTATTTTGCTGTCCGATGTACTGGGTATCTCCATGTTGGTGGAAACTCTCAATAACGACAAAATGTCAGGCGAAACAGAATCCACCGTTCTTGGCCCATTCTACATTGCCAATGCCCCGCACTATCCAAACGGAGCAAACATCTGTTTAGATGGTAAAGGTGAACCAGTTTATGTGCATGGCAAAGTGACCAACAGCAAAGGTAAGATCATCAAAGGTGCCAAGCTGGATGTGTGGCAGGCTAATGAAGATGGTTTTTACGACGTGCAACAAAAAGGTATTCAACCCGATATGAATTTGCGTGGACTTTTCACATCAGATGAAAATGGCCGCTTCAGTTTCCGCTCCGCCTATCCACGTCATTATCCCATTCCCTATGATGGGTCAGTGGGTGACATGTTGAAGGCCTTGGACCGCAACCCCAATCGCCCCGCGCATTTGCATTTCATGGTGACAGCTCGTGGTTATGAAAAACTGGTCACTCACATTTTCACACCGGATTGCCCATGGCTGAAAGATGATGCTGTGTTCGGCGTGAAGAAAAGCCTGATCGCGGATTTCAAAATGGTGGATGATCCGAAACGTGCTGCAGAACTCGGAATGCAAAATCCGTTCCGCGAAGTGGAATGGAATGTTGTATTAAGCAAAGCATAAGTAAAAAATCGCGGTTCAATGATCGATCTGGTTTTCCTTAGTTCAAGTGATCCAGCGATGAGCTTCGGCGATGAGGTATTTTTGTGCAATAGAAAGGCGAATAGCCCTCAAATATAATAAGGTCCCTATCCAATGGCGGCCTGTTGAGGAACTGTACGCGGAGCACTAGACAGCTTCTGCATGACACGAAATTATTCAAGGGCACATTGTTAGAACGTGGCGGGTTGAGCAGTTATATTGGGGCTGAGCGATATAGCGCAAAACCATCGTTATAAAATAGAACGCCGCATGATCGATTTTATGAATTGGGTCGGAGATCAAAATTCTACCTCGCAGCTTGATACACTCAAGGCGATTGCATCCAAATTGTAATTCCGTTTAATTCAAACCAAGCGTTATGACTGTCCAGCTTGCCGGCTTTATTTTGAGTTCGATTTCAGTTTCTTTAAGTGCAACATCAGTAAAAATCTTTGGCCTAATTCTATTTGGATTGTCTCTGTCATTGACTGCAGTCAAATCTTCATCATGTATGTCCCAAGCTGATTGCACACTAAGTGCTTGGCGTACGCCGCGGATGCTCACACTTAGATTTGTGTGTTCTGTTAGATTGCGGCTGAGGACGAAAATTGAAATCTGCTTTCTCTCTTTATCAAAAGTGATTGCAGTTTTAATATCTTGCATGGCACCCACGCCGGAAACGTTTTGAGAGTTGCAAATTAAATTGCACTGCAATGCTTTTCCTTTGGCCATCTTGGCCATGAGCGCAAAGGGATGAAAAATTGTTTGGCGCCAAGCCGCTCCGCCAGTTTCGGTCATTATGGGGCCGATCACGTTGACCAGTTGGGCAATACAGGCTGCTTTCACACGGTCACAATTGTTGACAAGGCTGATCAAAGCACCGCCCACAAGCAACGCGTCTTGCATGTCGTAGACCTCCTCCAAAAGTTTTGGGGCTTCGGGCCAATTGGGTTGGTGGGCATGTAAGCCCTTTCGCGCACGATACCATACGTTCCACTCATCAAGTGAAAGCATAATTTTCTTGGGTGAGCGGCGCTTGGCCGCCACGGCATCGGCAATTGAAATCACTTCTTTGATAAAAGATTCAAAGGGCTCAAGTGCCGAGAGAAAATGCTGGGTGTTGCTGGTGGGGTTGGTAAAATATGTGTGCAGCGAAATATAATCGACGTCCTCAAAACACTGATCGAGAACTTCATATTCCCATTGGGCAAAACTTGTCATGTCGCGGTGTGACGAACCGCAGGCGGCCAATTCAATGGAGGGGTCCACCCAGCGCATGAGCTTTGCCGTTTCCTTGGCCAAGCGGCCATATTCATGGGCTGTCTTGGCGCAAATTTGCCACGGCCCATCCATCTCATTGCCTAAACACCAAAATTTTATTTCATGCGGCTGTGCGTAACCGTGTGAGGCGCGAAGATCACTAAGAGCAGATCCTGAGGGATGATTGCAATATTCCAAAAGGGCCTGCGCTTCGGCGGCACCCCGAGTTCCCAAATTTACGGCGAACATTGGCTCGACTGTTGCAGCTTTACACCAATCCATAAACTCATTGGTGCCCACTTGATTGGTCTCTGTTGAAAACCACGCGAGATCGAGTTGTTTGGGTCGTTGGTCTTGCGGTCCCACACCATCTTCCCAATTGTAACCCGAAACAAAATTTCCGCCGGGGTAGCGCACAATGGTGACCCCAAGCTCTTTCACAAGTTCAATAACATCTTGGCGAAAGCCGTTGGCATCTGCTGCGGCATGATCCGGTTCATAAATGCCGCCATAAACTGCACGCCCTAAATGCTCGACAAAAGATCCAAAAAGGCGTGGGTTGATTTCACCAATTGCAAAATCGGCATCAACGATAATGGAGGCCTTCTGCATTAACCCATGACCTTTGTGCCGAGCGAATGACCGGGGTTTAAATCTTTTTTGCCTTTGGCCGCGCGAAGTTCTTCAACATCGCGCACTTTTAAACGGGTTGAACCTTGCCAATCGCGGGTTTTCACTTTTGGATTTTTCATCCGCTCAATGGCATTTGGAATGGCATGAGCATATTGTGGTAGCCATTGGGCTTGCGCCACCAGCATTTCATCCACCATCTGCCACACTTCATCTGGTGTTGCGATTGCGCCAACCAGTGGATCGTGCAGCACTGCTAACTTCAGAAGGTTTACATCGCCGGTCATCGCCGCCTTAACTGACATGCGCTGCACATTGATCGACGAGATACAGGTGGCAGCACAAGCATCAGGCAACTCAATACCCTCAATCATATTGATACCAAAACGATCTACATAGCCCGGACTTTCGACGATGCAATCTGCTGGCAAGTTCTTAATCACGCCATTGTTCTTCACATTGAAATGCCCACGATAGGTGCGGCCTGTTTCTAAAGCTTCGATGATATGGCTGGCATGTTCATCTGTGCGTTGATGGTCGCTGAGCAACTTCCCTGCGTCATCCAAGAATTTTGGAAAGTCCTGCTCAAACCAATTTCGATTTTCAGTGCAATATCGTAGATATCCACCTGTCTCGCCATGAATCCAATCGGATGTCGAAATCCATTTGCTAATTTCATCAGGGCGTTTGCGATACCACGGCAGATATTCGGAAAGATGGCCATTGCTTTCGGTTGAGTAAAAGCCAAAGCGTTTCAAGACATCAATGCGCACTTTTTCCTGATCAGAAAAAACCGGGTGGCGTTCAAAAGCGTCAACCAATTCATCTTTGGTGATGTTATGGCCCTTGTGGTTCAAACCAATATACCAAGTTTGATGGTTGATACCGGCACAGATGATATCGATATCTGTATGATCGTTAATTCCTAAAGCGCGAGCAATTTGCCGCCAGCCATTTTGAACGCCATGGCAAAGGCCAATGGTTTCAACCCCACCATAATCTAAGCAGGCCCACGTATTCATAGCCATGGGGTTGGCATAATTTAACATGCGCGCACCAGGTTCTGCCACTTCGCGAATGTCTTTGCAGAATTCAATTTGGGCTGAAATGGTGCGCTGGCCATACATAATGCCACCGGCACAAATAGTATCCCCCACACATTGATCAATGCCATATTTTAATGGGATGCGTATGTCATCCGCAAAGGCTTCGAGACCACCGATACGCACGCAGTTCATAATATACCGCGCTCCCGTCAAAGCTTTGCGACGATCGGTCGTTGCGGTCACCTTTGTTGGCAGCCTGTTTGCTTCAACCAGCCGTTTGATAATCTGATAACTCATATCCAGATTGTGTTCACTGATATCAGTGAGGGCAAATTCCACTGTCGCAAATTCCGGGACGCAAAGGAGATCGCTAATAAGTTTTTTCGTAAATCCAATGCTGCCAGCGCCGATGATTGCAATTTTGAATGTCATAGAATTCTCCTATAGCGATGATAAAAACTCGCGGTGATCCATGGTGAGCGAGGCGGCCTCGCGATACTCTTGCGTGAGTTGATCTGCGGCGGAACGGGCCTTCGATTCGAGGCCTTTGTGTTGGGCCATAAAATTACGCGCGGTTTTAACGTTCAGATGTCCTAAGCCATCCAAAACCGGATAATGCAACTGCTGTTCCGTGTGGGCGAAATTGCCGGGCAAGGGTTTGAAATCAGAATGCTCAGGCATTTTCGCTTGCCAGATGGCTAAACGTTCACGCGTTGGCGCACCAATACAATGTTTCGCAACATGCTGCCAAAATTGCGTGTCGCGCCGCTCGGTCACGTAATGTAAATTGATGAAATTTCGAAAATCATCAACCTGCCTCGCCACAAATTCATTGTAGGCCTCGTGGCGATCAAGTTTGTTGAGATGAAACGTAGTGAAGACCATAAGTTGCACAATGGTACCGTGGATGGAAGTGGCCTCGAGAGGTTCAAGAAAACTGGATGAAAGCCCCAAAGCCAAACAATTTCCAATCCAAGCTTTGTCAAGCCGACCGACTTCAAACTTCAAATCATTGCGGGGTTGAATTTTGTAGCCAAGTGTTGTTTCAATTTCTTCTTGCGCTTTTTCTGGTGTCAAGAATTGATCAGAGTAGACATAGCCCATGCCATAACGTTTTTGCGTTGGGATTTGCCAAAGCCAACCTGATGATTGCGCCCAAGCCAAAGTATAAGGCGGTATTTCTTCGCCTTCCTTAAGGTCAACCCAGAAAGGCATGGCGCGATTGACCGGTAATTGGTCACGGTAGGAAACCCATGTGGCGCTCATTTCTTTGCCAATAAGATTTCGGCGGAAACCCGTGCAGTCGATAAAAAAATCACCGCTAATTGTGTTGCCGTCATCACAAATCAGGGCTTCTATATTTCCAGTCTCAGAATTTTTGCGCGCACCGGAAATTTGTGCATCGATCACTTCAACGCCTTTCGATTTTTTACGGAGATATTTCCCAGCCAGTGCCTGATCAAAATGATAGGCATGATGATAAGGCCCAGCAGCAATATAACCACCGTTGGATTTTTTAGAAAATGGGGCTTTGTTTTGATCAAGGAGATAAGCAAAGAGATGAGGTTGAGTGACGGGCCTATTGGCCGCCACGTTAAAAATATCAAGCCAACTTTGCGGGCCTTGGCTGGCATCCATCAAAACCAAATGAGGATCATCAATTGGACCATCATAACTATGGCCTTTGCGTCGCCAATCCTTATGCCTAATGCCGAATTTTATTGTGGCTTCAGTTTCACGTAAAAACTCAAACTCATCAAACCCGAAATACTTGAGCATCTGGCGAAATACAGCCGTTGTGCCTTCGCCCACGCCAATGGTTGGAATTTTTGAAGATTCAACCACGGCGACTGTTGCATTTAGCTTCTGTTGTTTGATCGCATCCTGAATCATCAATGCCGCCAACCAGCCGGCTGTGCCACCACCCACAACGACAAAACGTGATGGCACTTCCATTGGAATTACTCAGCAGCCTGCCGCGACTTTGTGCTGCGCGCAAATTCCGGCATCCAATCACCGTGAGCCGCCAATAAATCATCAACCAAATCCCAAATCTGCTGCAAATCCAATTCCGCGGCGGTATGAGGGTCCATCATAGCAGCGTGATAGATGTGATCCTTATTATTGGTCACTAGTGCCCGCACAGTAAGTTCTTGCACATTGATATTGGTGCGCATCAAAGCAGTGAGTTGTGGCGGCAACTCTCCCACCACTGTTGGCTGGATGCCGCGATCATCCACCAAGCACGGCACTTCCGCAGCGCAGTCCACCGGCAGTGATGTGATGCAATTATTATTGCGCTGGTTGCCATAAATTACCGAGGGTTCGCCCGTCCAAATCGAATTGACAATGGACGATGCATATTCACGCGAAGGCTTAACGATAATTTTTTCTGCTGTTCGGTAGTCTTCCGCTTCCTTAGTCCACCGGGCAATTTGCTCCACACAGCGCTTGGGATATTCGTCTAGTGGAATGCCGAACTTCTCAATTAAATCTTCACGGCCATCCTTGATAAAATAAGGCGTGTATTCGGCAAAATGCTCTGAGCTTTCGGTCACAAAAAAACCAAGCCGCATCAACATTTCATAGCGCACCTTGTTGGGGCAGCGTGGATTCCAAGTGGATGGCTTGGGAAAGCGCCCCTCTAAATAACCTTGGCGCAACGCTGGGTATAAGTCTTTGTAAGAGCCATCCTTTTGGCGATGCTCAAACTGCGAATAAAATGACATGTGATTAATGCCCGCCGCCTTATAGCGAATCTCTTCAATTGGTATATCAAGATCATGGGCCAATTCTTCAGCGGTTCCTTGAACAGAATGGCACAAGCCCACCTGCTTTATTTTGGGGTATTTAGCCGAGATTGCCCAAGTGTTAATCGCCATGGGGTTTACATATTGCAGCAGATGCGCATTCGGGCACAGCTGCATCATATCTTCGCAGATTTTCCAGAGATGCGGAACCGTGCGAAGCCCGCGCATAATGCCACCCACACCTAATGTGTCGGCAATGGTCTGTCGCAACTTGTATTTCTTCGGCACTTCAAAGTCAGTCACCGTGCAAGGTTCATAACCACCAATTTGAAAGGCAACCACCACAAAATCGGCCTTCTCCAAGGCACGGCGTTGATCTGAATAAGTTTCCACTTTGGCGCTGACACCGAGCGTGGAAATTAATTTGCGCACCACAACTTCCGATTCCGCCAAACGCTGGGCGTTAACATCCATCAGGGCAATGGTGGCGCCGCTGGTGGCGGGACGTTGCAGAATATCGCCGATAATATTTTTGCTAAAAGTAGTTGAGCCAGCGCCAATAAAAGTGATGCGGGGGTTCATAGTCATAGTATTCTCCTAGGCAGCAATTTCAAATGCGGCACGAACCAGCCGCTTGGTATATTCAGTTTTTGGATTGGTCAGCACTTCGGCCACCGGCCCCTGTTCCACAATTTTTCCATTCTGCATCACAATCACGCGGTGGCACAAAGCCCGCACCACTTTCAAATCATGGCTGATGAACAAATAGGAAAGCCCACGCTCGTGTTGCAACTTGCGCAGCAACTCAATAATTTGCGCCTGCACCGAAAGATCAAGTGCAGAAGTTGGCTCATCCAACAGAATAAATTCTGGTTCAAGAGCAATGGCCCGCGCAATGGCAATGCGTTGGCGCTGGCCACCCGAAAATTCATGCGGAAACCGCGAGAGAATGTTGGTTGGCATTCCGGCATCTTCCAGCGCCTGTTGCACACGCTGCAACCTTTCAGCAGCGTTGCCACCAAGGCTATTCACAATCATCCCCTCTTCAATAATCTGGCCCACATTCATGCGCGGGTTCATTGAGGAAAACGGGTCTTGGAACACAATCTG
>JANPGD010000046.1:0-2237 GCA_031423845.1 Hyphomicrobiales bacterium
AAAAAGCTGCTAAGAAAGCTGCTCCAAAGAAAGCCGCTAAGAAAGCTGCTAAGAAGCCAGCGAAGAAGGCTGCTGCTAAGAAGCCAGCTAAGAAAGCTGCTGCAAAGAAGAAGTAATTCTTCTTTCTTTTTAAAATATCTAACCCCGGATGACCTCAGTCTCCGGGGTTTCTTTTTGTCTCCGCGATTTTGCCTTTTCTGCGAAAAGTCAAAACGTTTCCGCGATTTTGCCTTTTCTGCGAAAAGTCAAAACGCTTTATTGATAAACGTATATCTTCGCGCCAATCTTCACGCGGTTATACAAGTCAATCACATCGGCATTCATCATGCGAATGCAGCCGGACGAAACTGCGCCACCAATTGAGGCTTCATTGTTGGTGCCGTGAACACGGTAAATGCGGCCACCAATATACATTGCGCGAGCACCCAGTGGATTGCCGGGACCACCTTCCATGTGGTCAGGCAGCATGTGTCCTTTGAGGGCTTCGCGTTTAATCATTTCGGCAGGTGGGTTCCATGCTGGCCATTCGGCTTTGGCAACGATGCTCGACTGCCCGCTCCACTGCATGCCTTCACGGCCAACGCCCACGCTATAACGAATGGCTTCGCCTTTGCCAGACACATAATAGAGCGCACGCTCGGGGGTGCGCACGATCAGTGAACCCACTGGATATTTGGTTTCAGTCCAAGCCACATTTTCATGGGATGTTTGGTTTGAGAGGACTGGATTTACCGATCCAACAAAACTGGCATTCTGCACATTTGGAGAGCGGCGCTTATTGCCGAAAAGACATTTGAAGAATGATTTGCACGGTTGAGCATGAGCAACACCGGGTGTTGTTACTGGCTTAGTGATCACCTTAACCGTCTTTGACTTAATCTTCACAACAGGCTTAGCTTTAACAGTCAGCTCTGCTTTTTTGGCCTCCAACGCTTTAATTTCAGCGTTGAGTTTTTTCTTCTTCAGAATGAGCGCAGTTTCATCCTTCGATGGCACCGCAGACGCCGCATAGGGCACAACCGCAAACAACACCGTCGCAGCAAGAGCTGCTGCAAAATATTTCCGCATCATAAAACGATCCTCGTGAATTCAGATGGCCGTTCTCTAGAGAAAAACCAGTGATTCAGCAATCAAATTTCCGGTAAATTCAACCGAATGTGGAGTTCGCGCAGTTGCTTTGGTGTTGGGTCATTTGGTGCCCCCATCAACAAATCCTGCGCCTGCTGATTCATTGGGAACAAGGTTATCTCGCGCAAGTTGTTCACACCACAAATGAGCATCACTAAACGGTCTACACCAAAAGCCATGCCGCCATGGGGAGGTGCTCCAAATTGGAAAGCGCGATACATGCCGCCGAAACGTTCTTCAACTTCAGCCTTAGTGACGCCTGTGATCTCAAAGGCCTTTACCATGGTTTCGGGTGAGTGGTTGCGGATGGAGCCTGAGGCGATTTCATAACCATTACACACCATATCATATTGAAAGGCTTTGATGGTGAGCGGATCTTGCTCTTGCAACGCCTTCATGCCGCCTTGGGGCATGGAGAATGGGTTGTGGCCGAAATCCACTTTCTTGTCTTCGTCGCTCCATTCGTAGAAGGGGAAGTCGACGATCCAAGCAAAGGCGAATTCATTTTCGCTGGTGAGTGACAGTTCTTTGCCAACAATGGTGCGGGCATCGCCAGCGAAGCGATAGAATTTTTCAGGGCGGCCTGCTACAAAGAAACAGGCATCGCCAACACCCAAGCCCAATTGGTTACGGATGGCCTCTGCTCGCTCTGGCCCGATATTCTTGGCGATGGGACCGGCGCTTCCCTCTTCTCCTTCGCGCCAGAAGACATAGCCCAAACCTGGCTGGCCTTCTTTTTGCGCCCATGAATTCATGCGATCACAGAATGCGCGTGAGCCACCCTTGGGCGCGGGGATTGCCCAGACTTCAACCTTCGGGTCAGCCGCAATCATGCCCGCGAAAACTTTGAAGCCGGAGCCTGCGAAATGTTCGGTGACGGCTTGCATCTCAATCGGGTTGCGCAAGTCTGGTTTATCGGAGCCATATTTGCGGAGCGCTTCACTGTGCGGAATGCGTGGCACGTCGGCGCGAACAGATTTATTGCCCTTGAACTTGTTGAACAGTTCTAAAATCACGGGCTCCATCGTAGCGAAGAGTTCATCTTGTGTGACAAAGCTCATTTCCAAATCGAGCTGATAAAACTCGCCGGGCAAACGATCAGCGCGGGG
>JANPGD010000047.1:0-20444 GCA_031423845.1 Hyphomicrobiales bacterium
GATGTTGTTGAACGCCCGATGGGCTCGGTGGCTGGTTTTGCTTATTCCGAAGGCTTTAAAGCCATGGGCGCTAAGCCTTGGGATTATGAAGCTATGAACACCTGGCTGATTGCCCCAAAAGCCTTCATTAAAGGCACCAAGATGAGTTATGCGGGCGTGAAGAAAGATGAAGACCGCGCCAATGTGATTGCTTATCTGGCATCACTGTCGGATTCACCAAAGCCATTCCCCAAGCCCTGATCTTCTGGCTTGATTATCGAGTTTGGAACACCGGTTGCAAAAGTGACCGGTGTTTTCTTTTATATAAACACCTGAGATAAGATGCATAGCTACGAATCAATGGAACCGCGCCAGATTATGACCAACCGCCGCACGCTTCTCAAACTTGCCAGCCTTTCGCCTCTGCTCGGATTCAAACCCGCTTGGGCCGATGATAAAATTTTTGTCCATGCAGCCAGCATGTATGGCGACTATAAGTATAAAGCTGATTTTGCGCATTTTGATTATGTGAACCCCGCAGCACCCAAGGGTGGCAACATTCGGTTGGCAGCCTTTGGCTCATTTGATTCCCTCAATCCGTTTTCGTTGAAGGGCTCTCCTGCCGCCGTTACTGTTTCTGAAACGCTGCTCACCAAATCACTTGATGAGCCCTTTACCGAATATGGTTTGATCGCCGAGGGGGTTTATCATCCCGACGATATTTCATCAGCGGTTTACCGTCTGCGCCCCGAAGCTAAATTCCATGATGGCAAACCGATCACCCCTGAAGATGTAATCTGGAGCATGGAGGCCATTAAAGCCAATCTTACCACGCGTGCCGCTTACTATAAAAATGTCGAAAAAGTTGAACAGACGGGCGAGCATGAAGTGACCTTTGTGTTCAATGAAAAAAACAATCGTGAGTTGCCCTCCATCGTCGGCCAAATTTCAATACTGCCAAAGCATTGGTGGTTGGCCAACGGCGCTGATGGCAAGCCCCGTGATATTGCGGCCTCCAGTTTGGAAGTTCCGCTGGGTTCTGGTCCTTATAAATTCAAAGATGTAAAGCCTGGCTCCTCCATCACGCTTGAGCGCGTGCCTGATTATTGGGGCAAAGATTTGGCTGTGAATGTGGGCCAAAATAATTTTGACGAGTTGAAGTATATTTATTTCCAAAATCCATTGGTGGCCTTTGAAGCCTTCAAGGGTGATCAATACGATTATACGCGGGAATCAATTTCGAAAAACTGGGCCACGGGTTATGACTTTCCAGCCATCAAAGATGGTCGCTGCGTGAAGGAAGAAATCACGCTTAAAAAAGTGAACGGCATGCAGGGCTGGGTGTTGAACCAACGTCGCGCTAAATTTAAAGATGTACGAGTGCGTAAAGCCTTCAATCTCGCTTTTGATTTTGAATGGTCCAACGCCAATTTGTTTTATGGGCAATATAAACGCTCGCGCAGTTTCTTTAACAACTCGGAACTCGAAGCCAAAGGCCTTCCTACGCCAGAGGAATTACTGTTGCTGGAGCCTTTAAAAGATAAATTGCCAGCCGAAGTTTTCACTACGGAATATACCAACCCAACAAATTCTGACGCCACGGCGCGGCGCAATAATTTGCGTGAGGCCTCAAAGCTTCTCGCCGAGTCCGGATGGACGATTACCCAAGATGGCGGCAAGAATGTTTTGAAAAATTCCACTGGCGAGATATTCAAAGCCGAGATTACATTGGACTCGCCTGCCTTTGAAAAAGTGGCGTTGCCCTACAAAGAACAGCTGGCATTGCTGGGAATCGTTGTCACCGTGCGCACCATTGATTCTGAGCAATTTGTAAAACTCAAAGAAACTTTCGATTATGACATCATCGTCAATAATTTCGGACAAAGCCTGTCACCGGGCAATGAACAGCGATTTTTCTGGGGTTCAACAGAGGCTGATAAAAATGGCTCCGAAAACTATGCTGGCATTAAAAGCCAAGCCATTGATGCTTTGATTGATATGGTAATTTTTGCGAAAGACCGCAAAAGTCTTGTCACCGCCTGCCATGCTTTGGACCGCGCATTGATCTGGGGTTATCATATGGTGCCACAATGGTACATTGGTTATGAGCGCATCGCTCATTGGAACCGTTTTGGTAAGCCAGATGTGACACCGGATTTTGACATTGGATTTCCCACAACATGGTGGTGGGATGAGGCGAAAGCCAAGAAAGTAACTGCCGGCTAATGGGTTCTTATATTCTTAAACGCTTGTTGTTGATGATTCCCACTTTGCTGGGCGTCATGCTGCTCACATTTGCGGTCATCCAATTTGTGCCGGGGGGGCCAGTTGAAAAAATTATTGCTCAGATGGAAGGCAATGGCGGCGATGCCGATGCGCGGCTGAATGGCGGCGGCAATGAAAATCTGGGCGATAATAACAACAGCAATTATCGCGGCGCCAAGGGCCTTGACCCAGAATTTATAAAGAAGCTTGAAAAGCAATTTGGTTTTGATAAGCCGCCGGGCGAGCGGTTTTTATTGATGATCAGCAATTATGCACGGTTTGATTTTGGCGATAGTTATTTCCGCTCCAAATCCGTGCTGTCATTGATTGCAGAAAAATTACCTGTATCGATTTCGCTGGGCTTGTGGATTCTCATCATCACCTATGCGGTGTCGATTCCGCTGGGCATTCGCAAAGCCATTAAAGATGGCACCTCGTTTGATATTTGGACCTCTGCGGTGATCAGCATTGGCTATGCCATTCCCTCGTTTATTCTGGCGATTTTTCTGATCATCGTCTTTGCGGGCGGCAGCTATTATAATTGGTTTCCGCTACGACTTTTGACATCGGATAATTTTTCAGACCTCTCGGTGTGGGGTAAAATTAAAGACTATATCTGGCATCTGGTCTTGCCACTCTTGTCCATCGGCATTGGCAGTTTTGCGACGATGACGTTACTCACCAAGAATTCTTTTCTTGATGAAATCCGCAAACAATATGTGACCACCGCGCGGGCCAAGGGCCTCACCGAAAACAAGGTGCTTTACGGCCACGTGTTTCGCAATGCCATGCTGTTGGTCATCTCGGGTTTCCCGGGCGCTTTTCTCCATGCATTTTTTGCAGGCTCGCTTTTGATTGAGCAAGTGTTCTCGCTCGATGGGCTTGGTTATCTCACTTACAAATCCGTGCTCGACCGTGACTATGCTGTAGTATTCGCCAGCCTCTATATTTTCACGTTGATCGGCCTTCTCGTCGCCTTGATCAGTGATCTCACCTACACATGGATTGACCCGCGCATTGATTTTGAGGCGAGGGATTTATGAACGCACTCAATAAAAGGCGCTGGTCTTTGTTCAAAGCCAATCGTCGTGGTTTCTGGTCATTCTGGATCTTCTTTGGGCTGTTTTTGCTCACATTGTTTGCGCCATTAATTGCCAATGATCGACCCATACTGGCCTATTACAAAGGCGAAGTGCTGTTCCCCACTTTGGTGGAATATCCTGAGTCAAAGTTCGGTGGATTTCTCGCAAAAACTAATTACCGTGATCCCGTCAATCTTGATGAAATTTCTGCGAATGGCTGGATGATCTGGCCACCGATTCACTATTCCTACAACACTGTGAATACAGAATTGCCGCTGCCTGCGCCTTCGCCCCCAGCATCCACACTTTCGAATGACGTGGCCTGCGCCAAATATCCGCAAAAAAATATCGATACACAATGCATTGGCGGCAATATGAATTGGCTGGGTACCGATGATCAGGGCCGCGATGTGGTGGCAAGGCTGCTTTATGGTTACCGCGTGTCGGTGGCCTTTGGTTTGATTCTTACATTCTTCTCCTCGGTCATCGGCATCGCAGCGGGTGCTGTGCAGGGCTATTATGGCGGCTGGACAGATTTGATTTTCCAGCGCTTCATCGACATATGGTCATCCATGCCCACGCTTTATTTGCTCATTATCATTGCAGCGTTTGTCACGCCAACATTCTGGTTGTTGCTCTTTATTCTTGTGCTTTTTTCATGGACAGGTTTAGTTCGTCTTATTCGCGCAGAATTCCTGCGGGCTCGGAACTTTGAATATGTGCGGGCGGCGCGCGCCTTGGGGCTTTCAAATTTCAAAATCATGTTCAAGCATTTACTCCCCAACGCCATGATCTCGGCTGTTACATTCATGCCGTTTCTAATCGCCGGTTCCGTGACGACATTGACAGCGCTGGATTATCTAGGATTTGGTTTGCCGCCCGGCTCACCTTCACTGGGTGAGTTGGTTGCGCAGGGTAAAAATAACATTCAAGCGCCGTGGCTAGGGTTCACAATCTTCGTGCTCATGTCCACCATGCTTACCTTGCTCGTGTTCATCGGTGAAGCGGTGCGCGATGCGCTTGATCCGCGGAAGACTTTCGTATGAGTGAAATTCTTCTCGACGTTAAAGAACTCTCCGTGGCTTTCGGCAAAAACCTAGCAGTGGATCATGTTTCGTTTTCCCTCAACAAAGGCGAGACACTGGCGCTGGTCGGTGAATCCGGTTCAGGAAAATCCGTATCGGCGCTTTCGATTTTAAAGTTGTTGCAATATCCGGCGGCATCACACCCTTCGGGCCAAATTCTATTCAACGGTCAAGATTTGCTGACCGCCAATGAAGCCGATCTGCGTCAGGTGCGCGGCAATGGCATCACCATGATTTTTCAAGAGCCGATGACCTCGCTCAACCCGCTGCACTCCGTGGAAAAACAAATTGGTGAAATTTTAGAATTGCACCAAGGTGTGAAAGGCCAAGCAGCGCGGGTTAAAATAATTGAGCTGCTTGAGAAAGTGGGCATCAGAGATGCGGCCACACGGCTGCAAGATTATCCACACCAGCTTTCCGGTGGTCAACGCCAACGCGTTATGATCGCCATGGCACTGGCCAACAAACCTGATTTGTTGATCGCTGATGAACCGACCACAGCGTTAGATGTGACTGTGCAAGCGCAGATTTTAAAGCTGCTCAAAGATTTGCAAAAAGAGTTCGGCATGGCACTGCTGCTCATCACCCATGATCTTGGCATTGTGCGCCACATGGCTGACACGGTTTGCGTGATGCAGAAGGGCAAGATTGTGGAGCGCGGCGATGCGCGTGGTGTGTTTGCTAATCCGCAGCATGAGTACACTAAAATGTTGTTGGCGGCTGAACCGAAAGGCCAACCTCCTGAAGCCGATTTAAATGCTGAGAAGATTGTTGAAACCAAAGACTTGAAAGTATGGTTTCCCATCCGGCGCGGATTCTTCCGCCGTCTCACAGGTCATATTAAGGCTGTAGATGGTCTCGACCTCACAGTACGGGCCGGGCAAACTTTAGGAATTGTTGGTGAATCGGGTTCGGGCAAAACCACCACGGGTTTGGCCATCATGCGGCTCATCTCGTCTGAAGGTGAAATCAGTTATAAAGGCCACCACATTGATCGTTTTAATGCCAAGTCGATGCGACCCTTGCGCAAAGACATGCAGGTGGTGTTTCAAGATCCATTTGGGTCGCTCTCGCCTCGTCTTTCCGTTTTGCAGATTGTTGAAGAGGGCTTGAGCATTCAAAACCCTGATATGACTGCAGCTGATCGCCGCGCCCGTGTGGCCACAGCGCTGGAAGAAGTTGGGTTGGATTCAACCACCATGGACCGTTACCCGCATGAGTTTTCTGGTGGCCAGCGCCAACGCATTGCCATTGCGCGCGCACTCGCACTTGAACCCAAATTCATCATGCTCGACGAGCCCACATCAGCGCTCGATATGTCTGTTCAAGCGCAGGTGGTGGATTTGCTGCGGGGCTTACAGAAGAGGCATAATCTTGCTTATTTGTTTATCAGCCATGATCTCAAAGTGGTGCGGGCTTTGGCCAATGAAGTGATTGTGATGCGCAACGGTTTGGTGGAAGAGCGCGGACCAACAGCTGAGATATTCAGCAATCCACAAACGCCTTACACCAAAGCGTTGATCGCCGCTTCGCTTAATCTGAAAGCCACAGAAGGGATTGTTCGGCAATGAGTGCTTTTGTTTTCGTGCTACCAACATGGCCTGCTGATGTGTGGGTGGCCGCAATGAAGAAGGCTGCGCCAACACTTGATATTCGGGCTTGGCCCAATGTGGGCCGTGTTGAAGACATCACCTATGCTGCCGCATGGTTACCCCCTGTTGATGTGATGAAAAGCTTTCCAAATCTCAAACTCATCTGCTCACTCGGTGCAGGCGTGGATGCGATTTTAGGTGACCCCACTTTGCCAACTGATGTTCCGATTGTTCGCGTGAACGATCCTGACCTCACCAACCGGATGAGTGAATATATTGTCATGCATGTGTTGCTGCACCACCGCCAGCAACTCCGCATTGAGGCCAATCAGAAATTGGGCGTGTGGGATAGTTTCCCCACTCATGCCGCAAGCGCTTTAACTGTGGGCATTATGGGCATGGGTGTTTTGGGGGCTGATGCTGCCCGCAAACTTCGCATGATGGGCTTCAACGTGTTGGGCTGGAGCCGCACACGCAAAGTGGTCGAGGGTGCTGAGTGTTTTGCAGAGGCGGAGCTTGATGCATTTTTATCGCGCACGGATATTTTAGTTTCACTTTTGCCAGCCACTGCTGAAACTGATGGCATTCTCGATCGGGCTTTGTTTCAAAAACTTTCGCGGCGCGGGCCTTTTAGCGCGCCTATTTTGATTAACGCTGGTCGTGGGCGTCAGCAAAATGAGGATGATATTGTCACCTGCCTCGAAAATGGCGAACTCTACGCTGCAACTCTGGATGTGTTTCGCAAAGAACCCTTGCCCAGCAGCAGTTCCTTGTGGGCCCAACCGAAGCTGACGGTCACGCCCCATGCCGCAGCGGATTCTGATCCGGAAACGATCTGCCATTATGTCTTTGAGCAAATCCAGCGCCATCAGCAGGGTCAAGAATTGCACAATTTAGTGGACCGTAAACGCGGATATTAGCGGTTATTATTTTGCTTTGGCAATTGAAGCGACTGGTTTAAAAGGCCGCAACGCTTGTACTGGCAGGGAAGCCGGGGCGTCCTTTGAAGGGGGACTATATTATGTGGACTGAATTTAAAAACTTTGCGTTTAAAGGCAATGCTTTCGATCTCGCTATCGGTGTGATCATGGGCGGCGCATTCGGCAAAATCGTTGACTCAATGGTTGGCGATTTGATTATGCCAATTGTTGGCTGGATAACAGGCGGGGTTGACTTCTCGCAGAAGTTTGCTCAGCTTGCTGGCACACCTGCAGCAACTTTGGCTGCAGCCAAAGAAGCGGGTGCTACTTTTGCTTATGGCAACTTCATCACCATCGTGATCAATTTCTTGATACTTGCCTTTGTTCTTTTGCAATTGGTGAAATTCTCGAACCGTTTGAAGAAGGCCGAACCACCAGCACCACCAGCTGCTGCTTCCACAACTGAAGTGTTGCTGAAAGAAATCCGCGATTCATTAGCAGCTCCTAAAGCTGCTGTGGCCGCCAAGAAGAAGTAAGCACATCACGCATATCGCTATGAAACCCGCGTGCTGGACAGGCGGGTTTTTTTATTGCCATAGTTGCGCATGAACCAGATTCTCAAAACCCTTACTCCCCAAGCCCAAGCTGAACCCGATAGCGGCATTGTCAAAGCCGCTATGTATGGTTTTACTAAACCGGGGATTATTCCGTTTTGGTCGGGTGAAGGTAATTTACCCACGCCAGAAGCGTTTTCACGGCCTGCAACTGAAAGCTTGTTGAACGGTGAAACTTTTTACACCTATCAAGGCGGCATTCCAGAATTGCGCGAGGCGCTAGCCCGCTATCACACAAAGCATTTTGGCCGCGCGTTTGATGCCACAAATTTCTTTGTCACAAGCGGTGGTATGCCAGCCATTCAAACAGCGATCCAGATGATTGCAGGCGAAGGTGATGAGATCATTATCCCCACACCGGCGTGGCCCAATTATGCGGGGGCGCTTCGAATTTTAGGCTCCCGGCCTGTGGAAGTTCCTATGACGCTGGCCAATGGAAAATGGGCATTGAATTTGGACCGCTTGTTTGACTCGATTACGCCGCGCACCAAAGCGATATGCCTCAACTCTCCTTCGAATCCTTTGGGCTGGACCGCGACAAAGACTGATCTCATTGCCATCCGTGATGCCTGTCGCAAAGCTGGCATTTGGATTTTGGGTGATGAAGTTTATTCGCGCTTTTATTTTGGCGGGCAGCGTGCGCCGTCATTCCTAGACGTGTGCGACTCTGAAGAGCAGCTGCTCCTGTGCAACACGTTCTCAAAAAACTGGGCGATGACGGGATGGCGCGTGGGTTGGCTACAAGCACCAAAGTTCTTGGGTCCCACTATCGAACGCGTTGTTCAATACAACACCAGTGGCACACCAGCGTTTCTGCAGCGCGGCTGCACGGTGGCTTTGGATGAAGGCGAGGACTTTATCCAAGCGCAGGTAACCAAAGCGAAGACCAACCGCGACACTGTTGCGAGCGCGCTCAAAGATTTTCCGCAAATTCAATTGTCCATCCCCGATGGCGCTTTTTACATGTTCTTTGGCATTGATGGGATGACGGATTCGATGAAGACCACGAAGCGCATTATTGATGAAGCCAATGTGGGATTTGCGCCCGGTGCCGCCTTTGGCCCCGGAGGCGAAGGTTTTTTGCGCATGTGTTTTTTGAAAGAAGAGAACAAACTGGAAGAGGGTTTGCAGCGTTTTACCAAGTGGTTAAAAAATAATCAGCCCAGTTAGATGCTGCTTTTTTATATACTGCAATGCACAAATTGTGAGCGAAAGTAAAAAATGAACAAGTTAATGTAATCGTCGCGTCATAAATTTAATATTTTAATTTCAATGATTTACAGCAATTTCATAGTTAATTTGAAAACTGGCACGCCCTGTGCACTGTTTATTGCGTAGCACAATACTGATTTGGATCCTCCCATTTCCACAATCTCAACTGGTGCAACTTGGCAGGCAGATTGCTTCGTCAATGAAGGGGATGGACGCTAAGCCCCCACGGCAATGCAATGTCCATCCCCTCTTTTTTAAGCGGAAATAACTGCTCGAATGCCATCAATCACAAATTGAACCGCCAAGGCCGCGAGGATAATTCCCAGCAGCCGCGAGATCACGGCGCGGCCAGTAATACCCATGGTTTTGGAAATCTGTTCAGCCATGCGAAAGCTTAAATAGCACGCCAACATAACAATGGCGGTGACTGCAAACAGCGCACCCAGCATGGTCACATTGCCGTCGGTTTTTCCGGCCAACAATATCATTGCCGTTATGGCTCCTGGTCCCGCCATCAGCGGAATAGCCAAAGGAAAGGCTGCAATATTTTTCACATGGTCCACATCAACCGCAGTCTTGGCTGTATCCTGAAGGCGGGCCGAGCGGCGATCAAAAACCATCTCAGCGGCGGCTGATAAAAGCAATAAGCCACCGGCAATGCGAAACGCCGAAAGTGAAATTCCCAGCAGCGTGAGAAGCCTTGCACCACCCAGCCCAGCGGCAATCAAGATAACCAACGCGATGATGGAGCCGCGCAGTGCGACTTCACTACGGTCCTTTTTTGAAAGATCATGGGTGAGGCCAAGAAATATGGCGCTGAGAAATAAAGGATCGGCAACGACCAGAAGGGTTGCGAGGGCTGAGGTGATGTAATCTTGCATGAATGGCCTATAGCACGCTGCGCTTCACAAGCTGAATGACTTTTTCAAGCTCTTGCAAAAACTGTGACCGATCGGCAGGTGTGAACACTTTGTTAGAACCACGCATCTCCGTCGTTTCGCGCAAATGCGTCATCAAATCCCGCATCGCTAAGGCCATACCAATCGAATCTTCGGTGAATGATTTTCCTACATTGGAAATCACCCGCGCACCTTTTTTGTGAGCCCGTGCTGCCAATGGAATATCAGCCGTCACCACAATATCATTGGGCACCACCTGTTCCACAATCCAATCATCCGCTGCATCTGCCCCAGCCATCACCACCATGCGCTTGACGTTATTGCCGACAGGTAGCCGCATATGGGAATTGGAAACATAGTGGATGATAAGATTGTGACGACCAGCCACTTTCGCCGCCTCGTCTTTCACCGGACAGGCGTCAGCATCAATATAGATTTGCATGAGATAGCGGTCACCTTCGAATTGTCTTAAACTCCTCCCTCCCACATTTTTATGGCGGAGGGTAGGGTGGAGGTCGTTCAGCGAATCCAGTGTTAACGACAGCACTCGTTGCACGTACCCCACCCGGCCCTCCCCTTCAAGAATTGGGTGGGATAAGTAACAAAAACGACTGGCTAAATTCGACCCACAATCTAACTCACATTATTTGGCAGTTCGCTTTCGCGTTTTGCCACAAATTCTGCCAGAGCTTCCGCAATGCCTTCATCCATCTTTGGCTTTTCGTAAGCCGCCAACATGGCCTTGGCTTTGTCGCGTCCTCTGGTGTCATGGTCTTTCGCGCCTTCGGCATTCCATTGTTCGTAGGAGTTGAAATCCATGATCGTCGGCATAAAGAAGGCTTTTTCAAAATGCTCTAGGGTGTGCGCCGTGCCAAGGAAATGGCCTGCTGGCCCCACTTCGCGCACGGCGGCCATGGCATCTTTGAAATCATCAAATTTTAAACCGCCTGCATATTTATACCAACCGCCAAGTTGCTCGCAGTCGGTCATAAATTTTGAATAACCGCAAGCCAACCCCGCTTCCAACCAGCCCGCCACATGCCAGATGTAATTTGCACCTGATAATATAGCAGCGTGCATCAGCATATTGGCTTCATAGCCGGCTTGTGCATCATTGATTTTTGAACCCACATGAAAGCCTGATGTGCGCCATGGCAATTTATACTTGCGTGCCAGCTGCCCCATCACAAACATCATCTGGGCGGCTTCCGGAGTACCCCCCATAGGCGCACCGGTTTTCATATCGACGGTCACCATGAACTGTCCATAAATTTGTGGGCTTCCCGGCCTGATCAATTGCGTGAAGGCTACACCCACCAAAGCCTCGGCATTCACCTGCGCCACTGCACCAATGGCGGAAGCAGACGTGGAAGCACCACACAACGCGAAAGGCGCTAAAATCACCGGTTGATTGTGCGATGCATAAACCCGCATGGCATCCAACATCGTCTGGTCCCACACCAAAGGCGAATTGCAATTGGTTATGGAAACGACGACGGGATTGTCTTTCACATAATCTTTACCAAAAACGATGCCCGCCATGTGCATCACATCTTCAGCGCGCTCTTTCGAGGTGACGATGCCCATAAACGGCTTATCGGAATGGGTGAGGGCTGATTGAATGATGTGGAGATGCCGTTTAGGCACTGGAATTTCCATCGGTTCGCAAATGATAGAACTTGTGGAATGCAGCTGTGGCGACATGTAGGCGAGTTTGTGGAAATTCTGCAAATCTTCCAGCGCGCCATAGCGCCGCTTGCCTTCAAGATCACGCACGTAAGGAGCGCCATACATGGGGGCAAACACCGTGTTCTTACCACCCACTTTCACAGTGCGTTCTGGGTTGCGCGCATTGAGGATAAATTCCGATGGGACTTTCGCTATGAGTTCCATCAACAAACCACGATCAATTTTCACCAATGTGCCTTGCACATCAGCGCCAGCCGCTTTCCACATGGCGGGGGCTTGGTCGTCTCTAAATTCGCAGCCGACCTCCTCAAGAATTTTGAGCGATTCTTGGTGGATCAGTTCCACCGCATCTTCGGGCAGCAATTCGTAAGTTGGAATGTCGCGCACAAGAGTGGGGAAGGAAAGCATGGGTGCGCCACGCAAAGCGCGCCTTGCGTCTCGGCCGCCGCTGCGGCGGTGATGAAGTGTGTCAGTCATAAGGAAAGCCTAGCATGAGGCTTTCAATCAATGCGAGAGGTTCCCCCCGAGGTGAGGAAATATCATCGAGCATTGCTGCACTGCACACTGGACCCATTGCTCGCGGTTGACGCATCGCCACAAAGCGGCCACAATGTGGTTAAGGGGTTGTTTACTTTTCAAACGTGGGGACGTTTGCTCAGTTCATTTTCAATTAGCAACGCTGCGTTCCGCCCTTGAACGCAACAGGGAGTGCCACATGGCAGACAATAAACATATGAGTGAGGACGAAAAAGTCCTTCACGGAATGGGTTATGCGCAGGAATTATCCCGCCGCATGGGCACTTTCCAAAGTTTCGCAATTTCATTTTCGATCATCTGCATTCTGTCGGGCGGCCTTGCATCCTTCCCGATTGCGATGTCGACAGTTGGGCCTTGGATGGCCACTATCGGCTGGGTGCTTGGTGGTATTTTCGCTTTAATCGTTGCGGCTTCGATGGGCCAGATTGCTTCGGCCTATCCAACAGCTGGTGGACTTTATCATTGGTCGTCTATTCTGGGCGGCAAGTTCTGGGGTTGGCTCACAGCTTGGACAAATTTGTTAGGATTGCTGTTTGTTATTCCGGCTGTGAACGTGATTCTTTATGGCTTTATCCGTGATCTGTTCTTCTCAGGCATTTTGCATTGGGATGTGTCCACATGGACCAACACCACAATGTATCTCTGGGTCGCTGGCATTACAGCAGCACAGTGCTTGCTCAATCATTTCGGTATTAAGCTTACAACTTTGCTCACTGATATTTCTGGATATCTGATTTTCGTGATCTCGATCATCTTGATCGTTTTGTTGTTTATGAATGTCAAAAGCTTTGATCTTGGCAAAGCCTTTGCACTGGTGAACACCACTGGTGATGTGGGCGGCAATGTTGCTCCTGCTTATGGTTCATTCATGGCCATTTTGATGGGTATGCTTTATCCGCTTTTCACAATCACTGGATTTGACGCATCGGCCCATACCTCCGAAGAAACCCGTGATGCTCAAAACACCGTGCATAAAGGCATGTTGCAATCTGTATTCTGGTCATTGGTATTCGGTCTCGTCTTGGCTCTGGGCATGGTTATGGCTTTGCCTTCAGTTTATGACGCGTTGGCTGCTGATCCTGCACAGACAGCACTTTCTAAAGAAGTGATGGCCAAACTTGCTGCAATTCCCGGTGGGCCTGCGCCTGCGGATATGGCTGTTTTGGGTTGGGGCTCGTTCTCGGTTCTGTTCAATACGTTGATTGCGCCAAGCTTCTTTGGTAAAATTTGCGCTATTGGCATTATCATTGCGAACTTCTTCTGTGCTTTGTCGGCTGTTACATCAACCTCGCGCATGATCTACGCATTTGCTCGTGACGGTGGCCTTCCAAATATGTTGGCCAACGTGAATGCCGGATATCGCACACCGGTTGCGGCCATCTGGTTCACAGGCATTGTGTCCTTCATTTTGGTTGTGGTGACAACACCTCTCAACGCCTTCGCTGCCCTTTCTACAGGCTGTGCCATGTATCTTTACATGTCATATGGCATGCCAGTTCTTGCTGGTTTGTTTGCAGAAGGAAAATCGTGGAATACATTTGGTGGCTTCCGTCTTGGCGGACTTTCCAAATTGTTTGCGGTGATCGTGACTTTGGGTGTGATTGGCATCATCATCGGGGGTCACGCTTTTGTGCCATCAGTTGGTGACATGGGTGCGGCTGGCTTTGTCCCCGGCTTGATCTACTACACCATTGGCTTCTATGCGATCTTGTTGATCGTGTGGTTTGCCTATGAAGGCAAGCGCTTCCAAGGCCCACCGATTGGCGACCAAATCGCCAAACGCCAGGCTGAAATTGCCGCTAGAGAGCGGGCTTTAGCTGGTCGATAATTTATTTTGATTACGGGAGAGGGCGGTCATTTGGCCGCCCTTTTTTTATGTGTAAGACTGCGCCCATGGATAAGAGATTCGATATTGCGGTGATTGGTGGTGGCGTGGTGGGGCTGGCCATCTTGCGCTACTTTGCCATGGCTGGCCTCAAATGCGTGTTGTTGGAAAAGAGTGCTGATATTTTATCAGGGGCTTCCAAAGGCAATAGCGCTCTTCTGCACACCGGTTTTGATGCGCCAGCAAAATCAATTGAACTTCAATGTATGAAAGCAGGCTATGCCGAATATCTCGACATTCGCCAAAAGCTCAATTTGCCCTTGTTGGAAACCGGTGCCGTGGTTGCGGCATGGACTGAAGATGAGTTGGCCGCACTGGATGGGATTGTTAAAAAAGCCCACGCCAATGGTGTTGTCGATGTCAAAAAACTTTCGCAAATTGAACTGCGCATCCGGGAGCCGCAACTTTCAAAATTAGCTTTAGGCGGTGTTTTGGTGCCAGGCGAGCATGTGATTGATCCATGGTCGGCACCCTTGGCTTATGCGCAACAGGCCATTGCGCATGGTGCCGTGATACTGCGCAACACCGAAGTGACAAAAGCTGAATTCAAGAACGATGAGTGGCAGCTTGCGGGTATCACAGCGCGGATGGTGGTCAATGCTGCAGGATTATTCGGTGATCATGTTGAAGCTTTGGCGCGGCCTGCGCCGTTCACCATCAAGCCCCGCAAAGGTCAGTTTGTGGTGTTTGATAAACCCGCAGCGAAATTGGCACGCAGTATTATTCTGCCGGCGCCTAACGAGCGCACCAAGGGCGTTGTTTTATTTCGCACCATATTTGGCAATCTCGCCATTGGTCCAACAGCCGAAGAAACCGATGAACGCGAAAATGGTTCAACTGATTCAGCCACACTCGAAAAACTGAAAGCCCGCGCCATTGAAATGGTGCCTGCGCTGAAAGATATAAATGTTACTGCGGTCTATGCTGGCCTACGCCCGGCCTCTGAACATAAAGATTATATTATCGAAGCGCTTGCGGATCAGAATTGGATAACGGTTGCGGGCATTCGTTCAACAGGTCTCACAGGCTCGCTCGGTATCGCACTCTATGTAGCGAAACTTTATGCCAAGAATTTTGGCAAGTTGCCGAAGAAACCCCCAACCCCACTTTTCACACCAGCCCCCAACCTCGCTGAACATTCCATCAGGCCCTATATGAAAGGCGGCGAAATAGTTTGCCATTGCGAATGGGTAACGCGGGGTGAAATTGAAGCGGCCTGTTCAGGCCCACTGCCTGCTGGCGATCTGGGCGGCGTGAAGCGCCGGACACGCGCCATGATGGGCCGCTGCCAAGGTTTTTATTGTGGTGCAGAAGTTGCTTCCATTTTCAAGGAGGCCACCGATGGAAAATCATGATGTCGTTATCATCGGCGCTGGCCCTGCTGGACTATCCACGGCGATGCGTTTGCGCGAGTTAGGTGTCACTGATGTTGTTGTGCTCGAACGTGAAGCAAATGCAGGCGGCGTGCCGCGCCACTGCGGTCATTTCGGCTTCGGTTGGGAAAGCCATAAACGATTGATGAGTGGGTCTAAGTTTGCAAAGCACATCGTGAATGCAGCGAAGCATATCGACATTAGAACCAGCACCACGGTTCTTGAATTCACAATGCGCAACAGTTTACGGGTGCATTCATCAAAGGGCATTTCCGATATGTCGGCCAAGCACGTAGTGCTCGCCACCGGCACGCGCGAGTCTTCTCGCGCTGCACAGTTGATCGGTGGCAACAGGCTGCCCGGTGTGATGAACACTGGAACCTTGCAACAGAATGTCTATCTCAAAAATCAAAAACCATTTTCCAATCCAGTAATCATCGGCAACGAATGGGTGACGTTTTCAGCCCTGCTCACCTGCCGCCATGCGGGCATTAAACCTGTTGGCATTTTTGCCGAGGAAGAAAAACTTGATGCGCCGTGGTTTTTTCCAATGGGTGCAAAATTTGTATTTGGTGTTCCCGTGCAAACCAAAACAAAACTCATCGCCATTCATGGAAACATAAAAGTTGAAGCGGTCGAGATCGAGCGCGGTGGCCAGCGTAGCATGGTGGCGTGTGACGGCGTTATTTTATCTGGAAAATTCAGGCCCGAAAATGCGTTGCTCGCCACCGCACCCGCTTCTATTATTGTAACGGGTAACGCAATAGGAACGGTGAATACCGCAGGCACTTGCGTGGTGCAGGCCCGCGCTTTAGCCGACTCGATTGCCAAGGATTTAAAATGAAAGTTTTGGCGATTGATCAAGGTACGACGGGAACAAAGGCCTTCACGTTGGATGACAATGGCACCTTCACCAAATTGGCCAGCTTCGAACACCAACAACATTACCCACAAAGTGGCTATGTAGAACACGATGCGGAGGAGCTTCTCACCCACATTAATTCCTGTTTCAAAAAAGCGGGAAAGATCGATGCAATTGGCATTGCCAATCAGGGTGAGACGATTGTGGCGTGGGACGCGGAGACCAAGAAGCCCATTCACCATGCCATTGTGTGGCAAGATGACCGCACCAAGCACATCATCGAAAAATTGAAAGCGGATGGCGCTGAAGCTTTGACGCAAAGCACAGCGGGTCTGCCGCTCGACCCTTATTTCTCCGCCAGTAAAATGCGCTGGATGATTGATCATGTGCCGGAAGCCAAAAATCTTCTCGCCGCTAGTCGTTTGCGCCTCGGCACCAGTGACGCGTTTTTTCTGGATCGACTCACAGGTGAGTTCGCCACCGATGTGACCACGGCCTCGCGCACCTCGCTCATGTCATTGGATACGCTGCAATGGGACGATGAGTTGTGTGCTCTGTTCGGTGTGCCGCGTGAATGCTTGCCTGAGATTAGAAATACCACCGGGCCGTTTGGCATGATTGGCACTACACCCGTCACAGCCTCCATCGTCGATCAGCAAGCGGCCCTATTTGGTCACGGGTGTATGCGCCCCGGCGATGCGAAGATTACGTTTGGCACCGGAGCTTTTGCGCTGGCGATCAGCGGTGAGGAGCGCCCACAAAAAAGTTCGTCGGGACTGCTCCCCACCGTGGCATGGCGCTTCGGCAATCAGCCTGCGGAATTTGCTGTTGATGGTGGGGTTTATAATGCGGCCTCAGCCGTGAACTGGACTAAAGGGTTGGGATTGTTCACCGACTATGCTGAGATTAATTCTTTCACCGCAACAAGTGCTATCTCGCGCGGCCTTGTGTTTGTGCCAGCGCTTTCGGGTTTAGCTGCCCCGCATTGGGATCGTTCGGCTTCAGGCCTGTGGCTGGGCTTGGGTCTTGATACGACCAAGCAGGATATGATGCAGGCGGTTCTTGAAGGGATTGCCATGCGCGCCGCCGAAGTGGTGAGGGCGATGGACCGCCAAGGCACACGGGGTGAATTTATTTCGATTGATGGAGGCCTCGCCAATAACAATTATTTCGGCCAGTTCCTCGCAAACGCTTTGAATCGCATGGTGGTGGTTGCAGGTTCGGCTGATCTCACCGGGTTAGGAACGGCCCGCATGGCCATGGCCGGAGCGGGCGCCAAAACCCTCCCGCCCCTGCCTGCCCCCCGGCAAAGTTTTCTTCCAACCACACCTTTGAGTGCCGCATTGCATTCGCGCTTTGATATTGCGATTTTAAGATCGAAGGGCTGGAAGAATTTTTAGGCCGCCACTTGCAGTGCTTCTATCATCTCACCCGAAGCCGCAACCAAACCCTCTGCATCGTCTAAAGCTTGCTCAGTGAGTTCCAACGCGAGGAAACGGGCGCGGTCCACTGGGCCTGGCAGATGCAAGCTGCGTGTTAAACTTTGAGAAAAGCCAAAGCGAGAATAATAAGGTGCATCACCCACCAGCAAAATCGAATCATGACCATCAGCACGGGCAGCCGAAATGGCGTGCTCCATCAGCGCACGACCAAGCCCGCATTTCTGGTGCTTGCTATCCACAGCCAATGGCCCCAGCAGTAATGATGAGCCTGCTGAACCTGCAATGATGTTCCAAAGGCGCACCGTGCCGATCAATTTGCCTTCGGCATCCACGGCTGTGAAAGCCAGCGCAGCCACGCGACCTTTACGCAGCTTTTCAGAGGTCTTGCGAAAGCGCGTTGGCCCAAAGCCACGGTTGAGCAAAGCTTCGCGAGCACCAATATCAGACGAAATTTCAGCACGAATTGTGACCATTGAAAGTCTCCAAAACGAATTGTTAAACGGGGGATGCGAAAATTAGATGACGTAGGACTTCAGCGGCGGGAAGCCGTTGAAGGCCACTGACGCGTAAGTCGTAGTGTAGGCACCACAGGACTCGATCAGCACTTCATCACCCACACAGAGCGACAAGGGCAAATCATAAGGCGTCTTTTCGTAAAGCACGTCAGCCGAATCGCAAGTCGGACCAGCAATCACGCAAGGCGCTTTTGCTGAATCATCTTTGCTCGTTACAATCGGATAGCGAATGGCTTCGTCCATAGTTTCAGCCAAGCCGCCGAATTTGCCAATGTCGAGGTAAACCCAGCGCAAATTGTCATTGGCATGTTTCTTTGACACCAAAACCACTTCAGCTTTAATCACACCCGCATTGCCCACCATGCCACGACCGGGCTCAATGATGGTTTCTGGAATGGCATTGCCGAAGTGCTTGGCCAAACCATCATGGATGGCATTGGCATAGGCATTGGTGCCGGGAACAGCTTTCAAATATTTGGTTGGAAAGCCGCCGCCAAGGTTTACCATTTGCAAATTGATGCCAACAGCTGCGCATTCGTCGAAAATGGATTTCGCCTGCTCAAGAGCCGTATCCCAAGCGCCGAGGCGGGTTTGTTGCGATCCCACATGGAAGGAAATGCCATTGGCATTGAGGCCAAGCTTATGGGCGTGCATCAACACGTCGGTAGCCATGGAAGGCTCGCAACCGAATTTGCGTGAGAGCGGCCATTCAGCTCCAGCGCCATCAGTGAGAATGCGGCAGAACACGCGCGCACCCGGAGCAGCGCGGGCCACTTTTTCAACTTCTTCAACGGAGTCGACTGCAAACAGCGACACGCCGTAAGCATGAGCCTTCGCTACATCGCGCTCTTTCTTGATGGTGTTGCCGAATGAAATACGATCTGGCGATGCGCCAGCCGCCAGCGCCATTTCAATTTCAACAACCGAAGCTGTGTCGAAATTTGAACCGAGCGAGGCGAGCAGTGAGAGAATTTCAGGAGCCGGGTTGGCTTTCACCGCATAGAAAATGCGGGTGCCGGGCATGGCCTTATCAAAGGCCTTATAATTATCGCGAATAACATCCAAATCGACCACAAGGCAGGGGCCTTCCGGATTTTGGGTTCGCAAGAAATCTAAAATGCGTGCAGTGGCGGCCATGGGTGTTCTCCCGAATCAAAAAGTTCAAGTGACAGAGCAGCGTTGGCGCATATACGTGATGGAAACGTAACAACGCGTTAACTATCCTGTTTCGCCTTGATTTGAATGGGGGTGACCCAATCGCTTGTGGGGCAATGAAAGTGGTGCCTCTCAGAACCACTGGCCGATGGAGAGCCAGCAGAGACCAAAAAACCTTACACCGTCGTTGCTTTGGGGAGACCTTGCGGCACGTGCGACTTCTGGTGGGCCGCATATGATGGATTCGAGTGTTACATTCAAGAATTATTTTGGGGTAGGGGAAAGTTTTTAGTTAATTTTTTGTGATGAAGTTCCGCCAACCCGCCAACAGACGTGTCGCCGTCGTCACACAGCATAACGTTGCATAAAAATACGCCAGTGCAGCAAAATGCTGCGGCCAAATGCACATGGCTGTGAAACACGCCACAGTCTCAGCGCCTTCAGTGAGCCCGCCTAGATAGTAGAAAGATTTGGAGGGATAGACATCACTCTTCTCACCGCGCTTTTCCGCCATGATAGCATAGGCCAAAAAGCTGGTGCCGGTGCCAATGAAGGCGGCCAGCAACACGGCAGCGGCCACAGGATCAATTGTTGCAAAAGCCAAGGGCACGGCGGCGTAAAATAAAAAATCGAGCGTGATATCGAGATAGGCGCCACGATCAGTGGGCATGGTGAGCCGCGCTACGGCACCGTCTAAACCATCGAGCACCCGCCCTGCCAGCAAGGGCAGCAATGCGACATGAGTATGCCCAAGAGCAATCAGCACAGCAGCCACCATGCCAAGCCCGAAAGATGCGAAGGTCACTTGATCAGCGTTGTAGCCAGCACTGTGAATTTTCTGGGCCATTGCATCAACCCAAGGCTTGGTCATTTTAAGAGCGATGCGATCAAACATGGATCACCCGTCCCCCTTTGGGCACATCTTCAAAATCATGGGTCACCAACAAAGTCGGAATTTTACGCTCCTGCAAATGTGCAAATGTATAATCTCGAATCGTGGCGCGCAGTTCACGGTCGAGTTTGCTGAACGGTTCATCCAAAAGCATGGCATCAGGCTTGGCGAGAAGTGCTCGCATGAGAGCGACACGCGAACGTTGCCCACCTGACAAAGTATGAGGAGCGCGGTCTTCAAATCCATCAAGTTCAATGCGCTGCAATCCAGTTTTCATCGTGGCGATGCGATCTGCTTTCGGGCCACGTTCAACGCCGAATAATAAATTCTCTCCCACAGTGAGGTGCGGAAACAAAAGATCATCTTGGAACAAGCGCCCAATGCGGCGCTGCTCTGGCCGCAACGCGCTTAAATCTCGACCATTGAGGATAACTTTACCAACACCA
>JANPGD010000048.1:0-13704 GCA_031423845.1 Hyphomicrobiales bacterium
ACTGCAACGACGTGGAAGATTGAACGCGTGCTGGCGAAGTTGGGTTATAGCAATGTAAAAATGCGCATTCGTGCTCTTGGTGATAGTGATAAACCTTTTGTGACAGATAGTGGCAACCCCGTGTTGGATTTGAAATTGCAAAAAATCATCGACACTGAAAGGCTGGATGCTGAGTTGCAAATGTTTCCTGGCGTGATTTAAACGGGCCTGTTCATCGGAATTTGTGGTGTGTTGATGGTGGGTATGGAGGATGGTGTGCGGGAAATTCCAAGACCATGATTTATGATTATGATCTCTTTGTTATTGGTGCTGGCTCTGGTGGCGTGCGCGCGGCACGCATTGCTGCAAAACATGGTGCCAAGGTTGCTATTGCTGAAGAGTTTCGCGTGGGCGGAACTTGCGTTATTCGCGGCTGTGTTCCCAAAAAGTTGTTGGTTTATGCCTCTAAATTTGCAGAAGAATTTGAAGATGCGGTTGGCTTTGGCTGGACAAGTGAAAAAGTATCTTTCGATTGGTCCACTCTGATTGAAAATAAAGACAAAGAAATTGACCGCCTGAACCGCGCTTATATTCGCAATCTTGAAGGGGCAGGGGCCGAGCTTATTCAAGAACGCGCGGTGATCGTTGATAAGAACACGGTGCAATTATCCTCTGGCCGCAAGATTGCTGCGAAATATATTTTGATCGCCACGGGAGCCGCACCCTTCGTGCCACGACATTTGCCTGGGCATGAATTGGCGATTACATCCAATGAAGTTTTTCATTTGGAACGCTTGCCGCGCCGCATGGTGATTGTGGGGGGCGGATATATTGCAGTTGAGTTTGCCGGAATTTTTGCAGGCCTCGGCGTTGAGACTATTTTGGTTTTGCGCGGCGAACAAATTTTGCGCGGCTTTGATGAAGATATCCGTTCGCATCTGGCTGCTGAAATGAAGAAAAAGGGCATTGAGATTCGCACCAAATCCGATGTGACTTCCATTGTGAGATCAGGGGATGGTGTGCGTGTAACGCTTGAAGATGGAGTGGAAATTGGCGCAGGACAGATTATGTTTGCCACCGGTCGGATTCCCAACACGCATGAACTTGGTCTTGAAAATGTGGGCCTGCATGGCAATGCCCATGGTGCTGTGGCGGTGAATGAATTTTCGCAAACGGCAGTTGAGAATATTTATGCAGTGGGCGATGTGACCAACCGTGTCAACCTTACACCCGTGGCCATTCGCGAAGGCCATGCCTTTGCTGATAATGTATTTGGTGGAAAATCCGTCATTGTGAATCATGCGCTCATTCCAACGGCAGTTTTTTCGCAGCCAGAATTGGGTGTGGTTGGCTTGACGGAAGCGCAGGCCCGCGCTGCTCACGCTAAAATTGATATTTACAAAACAAGTTTCCGTGCCATGAAGCATACTTTGTCTGGCCGTGATGAGCGCACCTTTATGAAGCTGGTTGTAAATGCGGAAACTGATGTGGTGTTGGGTTGCCATATCTGCGGTGAGGGTTCTGGTGAAATGGCGCAGCTACTGGGCATAGCGATTACGTGTGGTGCCACAAAAGCGCAATTTGATGCAACGATGGCTGTGCATCCCACAGCTTCGGAAGAGTTGGTTACAATGCGCGAAAAGTGGGTAGGATAGTTTCTTACCTAACCTTCTCCGCTTGCGGGGAAGGTGCCCTCTTGGGCGGGTCGGGAGGTGGCAGCGAATTTCACATCTGACATCGAGTTCCCCACCCGTCTCGCGCAAGAAAGAGCGCGATCCACCCTCCCCGCGCTGCGGAGAGGGATAAGAGTTTTAGCCCGCGCCCATTCTATTCCATGCATCTAGTCCTGCTATTTTATAGGCTTCAGCCAACGTGGGATAATTGAAGGTGTTGTTCACAAAGAAATCCACAGTGCCTTTCAAATTGATCACCGCTTGGCCAATATGGATGAGCTCCGTCGCACCTTCGCCCACAATATGTGCGCCAAGTAAGCGGCGGCTTTCCAGTGCGAAGATCAATTTTAAAAACCCTGAATTCACACCCATAATATGTCCGCGGGAAGTTTCACGAAACCGCGCCACACCGCACTCATAAGCAATCCCGGATTCGCGCACCTGTTCTTCGGATTGACCCACCGTGGAAATTTCGGGCACTGCATAAATACCATATGGAAATGTCTCAGGCGGCGGCGGCAGGGTGATGCCGAAAGCGTGGCAGGCAGCAACGCGGCCCTGTTCCATTGAGGTTGATGCAAGACTTGGAAAGCCGATCACATCGCCTGCCGCATAGATGTTAGGGGTGCTGGTTTGAAAGGTGATCGGATCTACTTTAATACGGCCACGGCTATCAATCTCAATGCCCACAGTATCGAGCCCGAGGCTTCCCACATTGCCGCTGCGCCCTGCTGCGTAGAGCAAAACATCGCTGCGCAGAGTACGACCATCGCTGAGTTGCACCTCAACACCTTTATCATTCGCAGTAATTTCTTTGATGTCCGTGCCCAAGCGAATGGTCATGCCGCGATCGCGCATTTGGTGAATGAAATCGTCAACCAATTCTCGGTCTACGAAATCCAGAATAGTATTGCGTGGTTCAATCAAGGTGACTGGAACATCCAGGGCTGAAAATATCGTCGCGTATTCCACACCGATCACGCCGCCACCAATCACAATCAATGTGCGAGGCAACTGCTTCATATCCAGAATTTCATCACTATCAAAAATACGCTCGTGATCGAAAGGAATATTATCGGGGCGGTGCGGGCGGGTGCCCACAGAAATGAGCGCGTTGCTGAATTCAACTTCGCTAGTTTCGCCAGCTTCGGTGGTGAGTGTTGCGCGATTTGGGCCTACAAATTTAGCCAATGCGTGTATGTTTTTGACAGAATTGCGCATGAACTGGTGTTGTAAAACTTCAACTTCATGGTCGAGGGTTTTGTGCAAGCGTGAGATGAGATCATGCGCCGTGATATCTTGCTTTACGCGGTAACCACGGCCATAAAAGCCGCGCTCGCGCCAACCGGAAAGATTGAGCACGGTTTCGCGCAAAGTTTTCGAAGGGATGGTTCCTGTGTGAACCGATACGCCACCTAGCCTGCGGCCCTTATCGACCACCATCACTGATTTGCCCAGTTTAGCGGATTGCACGGCGGCGCGCCTGCCCGCCGGGCCGCTGCCAATAACTAACATATCGTAGTGGTTCATCGTTGCGCTCCCCGTGGCGTTTACCATCAAACGTCAGGATTGTGACAAGTACAAGCGGGGAAACGGAATAATCGGTGAAAAATGGTGTAGTATATTCATTATGACGTCGACAAACTTTAGAAATGACTTGGTGAAAGAGCTTCCTTATCTGCGGCGCTTTGCGCGCGGGCTATGTGGGGATGCTTCATTGGCTGATGATTTGGTGCAGGATTGTGTGGAGCGGGCTTTGATGAAAAGCCATCTCTATGATCCTGCTCGGCCTTTGCGGGCTTGGCTCTATGCGGTGTTGCGTAATATTTTTGTAAGCAACTGGCGGCGCAATGCGAAGTTTAAAAATGCTAAAGATCTGGAAGACCTTGAAGGCTTTGAAGGGTCTGTTCAACCCGAACAAGAAAACAATTTTTCAGTGGCTTTGATTACTGAGGCGCTTGATACGCTTCCTGCCCAGCAGCGCGAAGTGCTGGTGCTGATCAGTCTGGAAGAGATGAGTTATAAAGAGGCGTCCGAAATTATAAGTGTGCCGATTGGCACCATCATGTCGCGACTTTCGCGAGCGCGGGCGCATTTACAAAATATATTAGAAGAGCGTGGAACCCCAGTTCTGCGCCGGGTGAAATAGATGACATTTGAAACAGTAGAAAATTGGGCGCTTCATGCTTACGCCGATGGCGAGTTGGAAGGTGACGAGCGCAAGGCAATGGAGCGGTTGCTGGCCGAGAATGATGATGCGCGAAAAGCTTTGGCTGCAATCAATTATCAAAAATCGGAATTGCGCAAGACCTTCGGCGCCGTAGTGCATGAACCTGTGCCGCAGGTTTTGTTAGCGACGGCGCAGATGCGATTAAAGCGCAACACATGGTCTTATGCTGCAATGGCGGCCTCTGTTGCTTTGCTTTTAATTGGCGGCACAGCGGGCTGGTTTTCAGCCTTGGAAAGCGGTGCAGCCCAAAACATCAGCATGGCGCGGCGTGCTTTGGTTGCTCATCAAGTTTATTCCAGTGAGCAGCGCCACATGGTTGAAGTTGCGGCAAGTGACCAAGATCATTTGCAGAAATGGTTGTCTAAACGCGTGGGCACTGACTTCCAAATTCCAAATCTGGAAGTCGCCGGATTTCCGCTTCTGGGTGGGCGCTTGCTGGCCGCTGAAAATAGCCCCGCTGGGCAGCTCATGTATGAAGCGGTTGATAAGCGCCGCCTGACAATTTTTGTGGCTGCCAACCCGAGCGGCAAAGACGAAGCGGTGCAATGGATCTGGTCTGATAAGCTTGTCACGTGTTTCTGGCGTGAAGGCAAGCTGGCTTTGGCTGTAACGGGTGAAATGTCTGACGAAGAGATGACAGCATTGGCCAAGACGATCTATGACCAAATGGATGTTAAGAGTTAAACCGCAATTCCAATGCGCGCTTCAATTTGTCTTTGCTGGCATCAGTTGCCGCGAAAATTTCTTTTACTTTGAAAAAATCTCCAGCGCCAAACTGATCGACCTCAGGTGAAATGTAGATTTCTGGCGGGTGTTGGGCACGGCGCAGATCGGCAAGTTCATGAAACATGATGAGCAATGAACCAACGGCCAGCTCAATGTTTGAGGGGTGCGAGCGCTTGATGGGACGAGGCCTTCCCGTCACGTCTATGGCAACAACAATATCCATACCTTCGGTTACATGATTAAAGGGCACCGGATTTTTTACGCTACCATCAACATGAATGCGGCCATCGATCTGCGGTGCCGAGATCACCCCTGGTATTGCGATTGATGCGCCAACTGCCTGCAGGATAGAACCTTTGGTGAGGACAACTTCTTCCATGCGTTCGAAATCAGTCACAATGATTTTGAGAGGGATGAGTTGGCTCTCGATGAGTTGCGGCAAATAATCAGGTAGCACAATGTCGGCCAGTTTTTGACCATCGAGTTGCAGCGACATCAAACCCTTAAGAGAAAATATGTCACCCAGTTTTGCCTGTTTGACCCCGAACACGTGTCGAGCCATTTCGATTTTATTTGAGAGTAGGCGGATAGCATGTTCGCGTAAATCTTTGCCGCTCATGCCTCCTGCATAAGCAGCGCCGACCAGTGCGCCCATGCTGCTGCCTGCAATGATTGCGGGCTTGATTCCCAGTTCATCGAAGGCCTCCAACATGGGGATATGTGCTAGGCCACGTGCTCCACCGCCGCCAAGTGCTAATCCAATTTTCATATGGCTCGCCAGCCAATATCACGACGGCAGAAACCTTCGGGCCAATCAATTTTATCGACGGCGGCATAAGCTTTCTGTTGAGCTTCTTTCGGTGTCGTCCCAAGGGCTGTGATATTTAAAACGCGACCGCCATTGGCGACAATAAACTCACCATCAATTGCAGTGCCCGCGTGGAACACTTCAACGTCTTTACCAAAGTCTTGTGATAATCCATTGATGTGGCTGCCTTTTGCTACATCACCGGGATAGCCTTTTGCGCACATGACAACGGTGAGTGCGGTTTCTGGTTTCCAGCGCACAGAGATTTTGTCGAGAGTGCCATCAACGCTGGCCAATAATAAAGTGAGTAGGTCGTCACGCAAACGCGGCATGAGAGCTTGGGTTTCAGGGTCGCCGAACCGAGCGTTATATTCAATCAGTTTTGGTCCATCGCGTGTGAGAATGAGGCCAGCATAGAGAACCCCTCTATAAGGATGGCCCATGCTGGCCATTGCCTTCACAGTAGGCTTAATGATTTTGTCCAAAACATCCGTACACAGAGCATCTGTCATGCAAGGCGCAGGAGAATAAGCGCCCATGCCACCGGTGTTGGGACCGGTGTCGCCTTCGCCGACACGCTTGTGATCTTGCGCCGTGGCCAGCGCCAACACATTCACGCCATCGCTGAGCGCAAAGAAACTGGCTTCTTCGCCTTCCATAAATTCTTCAATCACACACTCGCCTTCACCAAAGCGACCGGCGAAAATTTCTTTCACAGCAGCTTCTGCTTCAGCCATTGTCATTGCAACAGTAACGCCTTTTCCAGCGGCGAGGCCATCGGCTTTTATAACAATGGGTGCGCCGTGTTTGCGCAAATAGGCGAGTGCTTTTTTCTCATCTTTGAAGCGTTCATAGGCGGCAGTAGGAATATCAAATTTTGCACACATGTCTTTGGTGAAGCCTTTAGAGCCTTCAAGCTGGGCGGCAAATTTCGTTGGACCAAAAGTTTTGATGCCTGCTGCTGTGAGATCATCCACCAAGCCTGCCACCAATGGTGCTTCGGGACCGACGACAACAAAGCCGATGCTGTTCGACTTGCAAAACGCGATCACGGCCGCATGATCGGTCACTTTCAATGAAGCGATCTCAGCCAGTTTGGCGATGCCGGGGTTGCCGGGTGCGCAATAAAGTTTGGTGAGCAGGGGACTTTTGACCAGCGCATAAGCCAGTGCATGTTCACGGCCGCCAGAGCCTATGAGAAGAACGTTCATCGGGCTTCCTTTTATGTTAGAAGGCCTTGTCGCAACCCTGCGCGGCAGAATCAAGAGAAACTAATTAATGTCCACACTGCCTGAATATGATCCCGAAACGGGTGAGATTATCGAAGCTGTAAAACCGAATCTCGGTGAGCAATCGGTGACCGAACTTTCCCATGCGTTGAAGCGCACACTAGAAGACAGGTTTGGCCATGTGCGGGTGCGGGGTGAGATTTCAGGGTATCGTGGCGCGCATTCATCAGGACATTGCTATTTTGCACTGAAAGATGATGGAGCTAAGCTTGATGCGGTGATCTGGCGCGGGGCTTTCAACAAGCTACGTTCCAAGCTGCAGGAGGGCTTGGAAGTGATCGCCACGGGCAAGATTACGTCTTATCCCGGCAAGTCCAATGATCAAATTGTCATTGAAAATGTGGAACCCGCAGGCGTTGGCGCTCTCATGGCGCTGCTGGAGGAGCGCAAGAAAAAGTTGAGCGCTGAGGGGTTGTTCGACCAAGACCGCAAGCGCGAACTTCCCTATTTACCCCAAGTGATTGGCATAATCACATCACCCACAGGTGCGGTGATCCGCGATATTCTGCACCGCCTCAATGATCGTTTCCCGCGTCATGTTTTGGTGTGGCCGGTGCGGGTGCAGGGCGAGACGGCGGCGGCGGAGGTGGCAGCGGCTATTCATGGTTTCAACGCCATGGCCAATAGGCCCGATCTTCTAATTGTAGCGCGTGGCGGTGGATCGCTTGAAGACCTGTGGTGTTTCAACGAAGAAATTGTGGTGCGGGCGGCTGCAGAAAGTGAAATTCCGCTGATCTCAGCCATCGGCCATGAAACTGATACAACACTGATTGACTTTGCGTCCGACTGGCGCGCTCCCACACCAACGGCAGCGGCAGAACGTGCGGTTCCGGTGCGGGTGGATTTGTTAGCGGAAGTGGCTTCTTTGCACGCCCGCCAGAAGCGCACATTGGGGCGTATCATATCTGACGCACAAATGCGGTTGCGATCTGCAGCACGGGCTTTACCGAAGCCAGATGAGATTTTGGCTTTGGCGCGGCAGAGGTTGGATACTGCTACTGCAAAACTGCCGAAAGCTTTGAAGGCTAATGTGCAAGTCCACGCGGTTGGGCTGGCGCGAAGTTCAGGCAAACTATCGGCGAAGCCATTAGAATCTCGGGTTTCCGAACAGCGTCGACGTTTAGGCGAACAGAGTGGGCGCATGGTGCGTGGACTCACTCAAACTTTGTCGCGCAGGAAAGATCGACTGATTTCAGAGTCGAAATTGTTTGGTTCGCTCGGTTATCGTTCAGTTTTGGCGCGAGGATATGCAGTGTTGCGCGATGCGACAGGGCAACCTTTGCGTGGAATAACTGGAGTAAAAGAAATGGCAGGGCTTGAAATCGAAATGTTGGATGGTCGTCTCAATGTCGTCGTGCCGTCTAAAAAATCACAAGGTTCACTCTTTTAATTGCCACGAAGAGGGGCTAAATCTCAAATTATGAATTTCATCGATCCCATATTGCCACCGCAGCGCGAAGCCAAAATCAAATATCTTGATGGCGATTATCAGATTTTGCGCGAAGGCGAATTTGTGCGCTGCGCCGTTTCAGGTGACCCCATTAGACTGGATAATTTGCGGTATTGGAATGTTGATAAGCAGGTTGCTTATAAGTCCGCCACGGAAGCGTTTTTAGATTTCAAGAAATAGCAGTTCTTAAATAACGTTCATCAGTTTGCGCCAAAATAAGGTGATATGGCTGTTGTAGTACGGGAACAACTGATCTTGAGTTAGAATAACGATATTTGCGAGGATCAAAACGGCTTGAACCGTTTCGCTGACGCCTTTTTTTACAGTCTTGCGACCACGTGCCCGTCGGATAATTAAGAAAATGAATATGACGGAATTAATTGCAAGCAACTGCAATAACAATGGCGGGTTACCTTTTAAAAGTAAATCTGACCATGATTGCCAATTAGTACGTTGAAAAAGCTCAACAAAGTTAAACATTCTGTTACTCAAAACTCAGATTTCAGATTAAATTATAGACATTGAACGTTAAATTTTAGTTGCGGAATATGTTACGGTTGTTTGTAATTTTTGGCTGTTTAACCACGTTGATGCGGGGTGGGCTGGTGCAGTGCACAATCAATCACTATAGTAGGATGATAATTTTAGTGTGGAGTTAAGTTGATGAACGCGAATTGGACACCTGATAGCTGGCGCAAATTTCCGGTGATGCAGATGCCTGACTATCAAGATTCCGAAAAATTGAAGATTGTTGAGGCCCGCCTTGCTGGCTTCCCGCCTTTGGTTTTTGCAGGTGAAGCGCGCAAGTTGAAGCGCAAATTGGCCAAAGTTGCTGAAGGCAAGGCCTTTTTGCTGCAGGGTGGCGATTGCGCTGAAAGCTTTGCTGAGCATTCGGCAGATAACATTCGTGATTTCTTCCGGGTGTTCTTGCAAATGTCGGTGGTTCTCACATTTGCGGGTGGTGTGCCTATCGTAAAAGTCGGTCGCATTGCAGGCCAGTTTGCCAAGCCACGGTCTTCACCTACTGAAACCATTGATGGTGTGGAATATCCAATTTATCGTGGCGATATTGTGAATGACTCGGAAGCCACATTGGCTGGCCGCATTCCTGATCCTGAACGCCAGATTATGGCTTACCGCCAATCAGCCGCGACTTTGAACTTGCTTAGGGCTTTTGCCCAAGGTGGTTATGCCAATCTTGAGCATGTGCATAAATGGACGCTTGGATATTTGAAGGATTCCCCTGCTTCTGAACAATATCAGGAGCTGGCTGACCGGATCACCGAAACCATGGGCTTTATGAAAGCTATTGGCATTACGTCTGAGACAGCTCCACAATTGCGCTCTACCGATTTCTTCACCAGCCATGAAGCCTTGCTTCTGGGTTATGAAGAAGCCATGACCCGCACGGATTCGACCAGCGGCGATTATTATGCCACGTCGGGCCACATGCTGTGGATTGGTGATCGCACGCGCCAGCTTGACCATGCCCATGTGGAATTTGCGCGTGGCGTGAAGAACCCGATTGGTTTGAAATGTGGTCCGACATTGAAGCCGGATGAATTGATCAAATTGATCGATATTCTCAATCCTGACAACGAACCTGGCCGTCTCACTTTGATTGCGCGGTTTGGTGCCGACAAGGTTGAAAAGCATTTGCCGGATTTAATCCGCGCCGTGAAGCGTGAAGGTCGGGTTGTGGTTTGGTCATGTGACCCGATGCACGGCAACACCATCAAGGCAACGTCTGGCTACAAGACACGCCCCTTCGATGCCATTATGACTGAAGTACGCCGCTTTATGGGCGTGCATCAGGCTGAAGGTACCCATGCGGGTGGCGTTCATGTTGAGATGACGGGCAAGGATGTGACGGAGTGCACCGGCGGCCTTCGCGCGCTGCGTGATGAAGATCTCAATGATCGTTATCACACGTTCTGCGATCCACGTTTGAATGCTGCACAAGCCTTGGAGCTTTCATTCTTGGTGGCTGAAGAGCTGAAAAAGGAATTAGCCTCGCGCCCTAAAACTTGGGCCGATGAGGAAGCCGCTGAGGCTGCAGAATAATTCTTTTGTGACTTGAAGAATTCTGGCACGGTTACGATATGTAATCGTGCCAGTTTCATTTTATGCAGGAGTTTCCATGATCGATCTATATTATTGGCCCACGCCAAATGGCCACAAGATTACAGTTTTTCTCGAAGAGGCGGGGCTTGAGTATAACATCCACCGTGTGAATATTGGTACGGGCGAGCAATTTAAGCCGGAGTTTTTGGCGATATCGCCCAATAATAGAATGCCTGCTATCGTAGACCATGCGCCAGTTGGCGGCGGTGCCCCTATTAGTGTTTTTGAATCAGGTGCCATTCTTTTGTATCTCGCCGAAAAGGTGGGCAAGTTCATTCCTGCTGATATTCGTGGCCGTGTTGAAGTTTTACAATGGCTGAATTGGCAAATGGGCGGTCTTGGCCCGATGGCTGGGCAAAATGGCCATTTCAATGTCTATGCGCCTGAAAAAGTGCCCTATGCCATTGAGCGTTACACTAAGGAAACCAACCGCCTCTACGGTGTTTTGAATAAGCGCCTTGCTGATCGTGATTTTGTGGCCGGCGATTACTCTATTGCTGATATGGCGATTTATCCTTGGATTGTGCCATTTGAAAATCACAAGCAAAAGCTGGAAGACTTCCCGCATTTGCACCGCTGGTTTAGAGCGATAAAGGCGCGACCAGCCGTCGTGAAGGCCTATGCACTTTCCCCGCCTGCAAAGCCGATGACAGAAGATGCAAAGAAAGTTCTGTTCGGGCAAACGGCGCGGGCTTAAGCGCCCATTTCAAAACCTTCGGGCTGTGCGGGAGACTTTCCGCGCAGCTCGTTTCCGATGTGGGCAAACAATGCCACGAGTACGATTGCACCGCCCAGCAATGTTGAGGGGGCTGGCGTTTCACCCATCAGCAGCCACACCCACAAGGGTGTGAAGGGAACTTCCAAAGCAGCCAGCAAAGTGGCTTCCGCCGCTGGAATTTTACGTGAGCCCAAAGTGTAAAAAATCAGCCCCGCGCCATTTTGCAAAATGCCAAAGCCGCTGATGAGCAACAAATCATGGCCGCTCACTTGCCCTGTTTTCATCGCGAAAAAACTAAACAGCGAACACAAGAAGGCTGAACCCGCCATGGCGGGCAACATGGGCACATTGCGACTTTTGCGGAGCAGAACTGAAAAGCTGGCCATGCTGAGGGTCATCAACAGCGCAAGGCCTTTGCCCAGCATGGAACCGCCGAAACCAGCGCCTGCGATCATTACCAGGACTCCGATCAATGCCACTGCACTGGCGATCAAAGTGGAGCGCGAGGGTTTTTCGCCAATGGCAAAGTAAGCAATGCCTGCCGTCATAAAGGGCACCGTGGCATAAATCACCATGGCATCGGCCACCGAGCCATAGCGCAGCGACCCAATGCCTGTGATCATGCCCGCCGCTGAAAGCACGGCCACAGCCAATGAAGGCCAGCGCAATTTTTTCAAGGCGGGCAGGGCTGCTTTGCCTTCCGATATAAAAAAAGCCAATAGCACCAATGAGCCAGAAATTAGGCCACGCCAAAACAACATGGTGAAAAGTTCGGCAGAAATAGCGCGTGTAAAAAGGCCAGAAGTCGACCAGCACAATGCGGCACAGGCCACAAGCGCCAATCCAAGTCGATGCTGATTCTGGAACATTTACACACTCTAAACTTCGTTTGTTTTTGACACCTTGACGGCAGCGCCACTTAAGGGCATTTTGCCGACATGACGACTATGCGCCCATATGCCTGCAGCATTTGCAGCATTATTATTATCTAGCGAAACACATCGCTGGCTGGGCGCCGCTTGACTTAAAATCAGAATAGCGTTTCCCAAGGCCAGTTAGCCCTGAGGAAGATTATGTCTTTACGCTTATACAACACGCTGACCCGCCAGAAAGAAGACTTCGTTCCCATCGATGCTTCCAATGTGCGCCTCTATGTCTGCGGCCCCACGGTTTATGATTTCGCTCATATCGGCAACGCGCGGCCAGTGATTGTGTTTGACGTGCTGTTTCGCTTGTTGAAGCATTTGGCTGCAAAAGGTGAATGGGATAATGGCAAGGGCCTTACTAAGGTTACATATGTTCGCAACATCACCGATGTGGACGATAAGATCAACGCCAGAGCCCTGCGTGATTTTCCAGAACTGCCGCTGAATGATGCCATTGCCAAAGTGACAGAAAAAACCGCCAACCAGTTTTTCGCCGATGCCAAAGCGCTGGGCTGCCTTGAACCAACTGTGCAACCAAGAGCCACCCAACATATAAGCGGCATGGTAGAGATGATTAACAAACTCCTTGCCAGTGAAAATGCGTACATTGCGACAGGCTCAGAAGGTCGTGAAGTCTTGTTTGAAGTAAGCAAAATGTCTGATTACGGAATACTTTCAGGCCGCATACTTGAAGATCAGCAAGCAGGAGCTAGAGTAGCTGTTGAAGCGCACAAGAAAAATCCAGCAGACTTTGTTCTCTGGAAAGAATCTGGCGTATCCCAACCTGGTTGGATGCACGACTTTACGCCTATGTCGGCGCATGGTTATGAGGGCGAATTTACTATCACAGAAGGACAAAGGCGCGCGAGCGGACTCAATTCCAACAGGGTAACTATTCATGGCCGCCCCGGCTGGCACATTGAATGCTCCGCCATGAGTATGAATACTCTCCTTTCACCATATGGCGGCGGATATGATGTGGCCGACAAGACCAAAAACACATTTGATATTCATGGTGGTGGATTGGATTTAATCTTTCCTCATCATGAGAATGAGATTGCCCAATCGTGCTGTGCTCTCGGCGTTAAACGCATGGCGAACGTGTGGATGCATAATGGGTTTCTGCAAGTCGAAGGACAGAAAATGTCTAAGAGCTTGGGGAATTTTAGAACAATTGCCGAAGAACTTAAAAAGAAGAAAGGTGAAGTTCTGCGACTTGCAATGCTAATGACGCATTATCGACAACCAATCGATTGGACCAATGATCGTCTTGCAGAAGCCAACAGTAAACTTGGGTCTCTAATTAGTTCGGTTCGCTTTGCCATTCCTGAAAACGGCAAAATTTTGCCTTCGGTTTTGGAAGCTTTAAAAGATGATCTGAATATCCATGAAGCGATCAGGAAATTGGAGACTTCTTACAGCGCGGAAAAGAATGACCTCGCTTACACACTTGTTTTTTTAGGTTTGATGGAAAGCGACGATATCAATTTCAAACTGGGTCGTGAAAGACATTCAGGCAATCTGGAATCCGTCAGAGGTGCAATGGAGACTGTTGAAAAGCGGGAGTTCCTCATTTCTATAAGTAAAGACGAAAGTTGGGTTGATAATCAAATCATTGCCCGCAATGTCGCCCGCGCCGCAAAGGATTGGAAAAAGTCAGACGACATCCGCATTGAACTGGATAAGATGGGGATTGCGATTAAGGACAATAAGGATGGGAAGACGACGTGGGAGGTTAAGCGATGAGCTTGCGTCAACCAGCCCCCTCATCCGCCCTTCGG
>JANPGD010000049.1:0-22434 GCA_031423845.1 Hyphomicrobiales bacterium
GTGCCCGGCATTTTTGCGGTGGGTGACATCAACACTTATCCCGGCAAATTGAAGCTCATTCTTTCGGGCTTCCATGAAGCGGCTTTGATGGCGCAACAGGCCTTCCGTTATATCAATCCCGGTGAGCGCTTGTTGTTTCAATACACAACCAGCAGCACGAACTTACAAAAGAAACTTGGTGTAGTCTGATTATTTAATTCTGTCGCGGAAAGATTTTTTGGAATTCGCCAAAATTTCCTTGCGATTGGGGCGGCCCAATAGCTTTCTAAAACTGTCGCGACGTTCATGCACCGATGCGATTGCCAAGCCCATGGGCACGCCCGTTTCCACCAGCAGCGCTTCGCCCAACTGCAAACTTGCTTCAATGGTTTCGGGCACAGCTTCGGTGGCACCGGCTTCATAAAGTCTTGCGGCGTGGCGTTCATCGCGGGCTCTGGCGATAATTTTTAGATCGGCGCGCTCGGCTCTGGCCATTTTCACAATTTCTTCGGCCCGAGCTGGATTATCCATGGTGACAGCAAGGGCACGTGCTGAGGCCAGACCACATTTGCGCAAGAATTCCGGATTGCTGGCATCGCCGAAATAAGTGCGTGCTTCAGTTTTTCGTGCGCTGTTGATCACCGATACGTTTCCATCCACAGCAATGAATGGAATTTTGTGTTCGTCGAGCATAGCACCAATCAAAGTTCCCACCCGTCCATAACCCGCGATGATGACATGGGCGGTGAGATCGCTTGGTAAATCTTGAGGTTCCATTTCTGCGACGGGCGATTTTTTTAATGCGCCATGTGCAAATTTTGCCAAAAGCGGAATGGCCATCATGGTGAGCGTCACGATCAATAAAATGTTGGCAGTTTCGGGTGAAGAAAATAGGCCCAGAGCTTTTGCAGCAGCAATGATAACGAATGCAAACTCTCCGCACGGACCAAGCAACATTGCCGTTTCAAAGGCAACACGGCTGGATAATTTAAATAATTTTCCGAGGCTAAAAATGATAGCAGCTTTAATGACGGTTAGAAGTACTGCGAGGCCAATAATGTAAAATGGGAATTGCAACATTCCATCGGTGTGCATTCCGAGACCAACGAGCAAGAAGAATGATCCGAGCAACAGACCTTTAAAAGGTTCTATTGTTGCTTCAATAGCGCGGCGATATTCGGTTTCGGCCAGCATTAAACCGCCAATGAAAGCCCCCAGCGACATCGACAATCCGGCCCATGCGGCCAATGCACCGCAACCCACGGCGATTAGTAATACCGCAGCCATGAACAGATCAGAGCTTTGCGTGCTGGCCACCAGTCGCATAAAGGGTCGCAACGCATAACGAGCAATCAGCAATATGATTATTGCGGCGATTGCGGCCTGGGCAAAGGCGACGAGTACGTCTTGGAGTAAGACGTGGGTGCTGCCGCCGCCGGATATTTTCACCAACAACAAAATAGGAATAACTGCGAGATCTTGCATCAACAAAACTGCAAATGATGCGCGGCCGGCTTGACTGCCCATGCGTTTATCATCGGCAAAGATTTGTATGACGACAGCCGTTGAAGATAGTGACAGTGCGAAGCCCAAAATTAACGCTTCACGATCATCAAAGCCAAGCCAGCGCATGAGCGCTGTGAGAATGACGGCAGAGAACAAGACTTGCAGTCCACCTAAGCCAAAGACCAAGCGCTTCATCGTCAAGAGTCGTTGCAGTGAAAGCTCCAACCCAATGAGGAACATCAGAAACACCACGCCAAATTCGGCGAAGGCGGCAAGATCATCGGGGTGTGATAATTTTAGATTTTCGAGAATTGGGAATTGCGTGGCAATGCGGCCCAAGATACCGGGGCTAAGAACGACACCGACAATCAGAAATCCGAGAATTGTGTTGATCCCTATGCGGCGTAATAGGGGTACAGCAAGGCCAGCGGAAGCCAGTACAATCAACACGTCTTTATAGTTGGTCACTGATTCAACGGCCATGATTTTCAAACTAACCGCATTCTGTGTTAGAGCAAAGGATAGAATGAATTCAAAGTTGGAATGGCAGATATGAAAATTCGCGGTCGTGAACTTGGGTTACCTTTTGTGGGGAACCCCGGACGTTTCAATGCGATCACTGATGTGGCCGGTGTTGATGTTGGCACGGTGACATTGATCGAGGGCGATAACATTCGAACCGGAGTGACCGCCATTCTGCCGCGCGGCCGCGCCAAGGCCCATATTCCTTGTGCGGCGGGCTCCTATTCCTTCAACGGCAATGGTGAGATGACCGGGCTCGCTTGGATTGAGGAAGCAGGCGAATTGCAAACGCCGATCACCATTACCAACACAAATTCTTGTGGAGTAACCCGCGATGCAACTTTGCAGTGGTTGGTCAAAAATAAAATTGGCACGGGCCAAGATTGGGGGCTTCCGGTTGCGGCTGAAACATATGACGGTGACTTAAACGACATCAATGGTTTTCATGTGACAGCAGCCCACGCGATGCAGGCGCTAGACAATGCTCATGGTGGTGTGGTGGAGCTTGGTAGCGTGGGTGGTGGCACCGGAATGATAACCTATGATTTTAAGGCGGGCAATGGTTCAGCCTCACGGCTGATTGAGATTAGTGGCGAGGTATTTACGCTGGGAGTTTTCGTGCAATCGAATTTTGGGCGGCGCGAGGATTTCGCAGTGCTTGGTGTGCCTGTTGGGCAGCATATTTTGCATGATAAACTGCGTGGTAAAGATCAAGGTTCGGTGATTGCCATTATTGCCACTGATGCGCCGTTGCAGCCGCATCAACTTAAACGATTGGCGCGGCGTGTGCCTTTAGGGTTAGCGCGCACGGGCACCATTGGCACCAATAGCTCAGGCGATATTTTTCTGGCGTTTTCGACAGCGAATGAGACTTCATTTTTGGGCGGAGCAAAGCGCAATGCTGATTATATTTCGAATGGCGCCATCGATGGATTATTCCGTGCCGTGGTGGAAGCGACTGAGGAAGCTGTGATCGATTCAATAATCTGTAACGAAACCATGGTGGGCCGCAATGGCAATACCAGCATTGCATTGCCCCATGATCAGCTGATGGAACTTATGCGCCGTTACGGCCGTTCGTTAAGGCGCGCGCAATGAGAATTCCAACGGACATTGCCACCACGAAAATAAAACTCTGGCTGTAACCAAACACCAGTCCAGCAATGGCCGGGCCGGGGCAGATACCTGTCATACCCCAACCGAGGCCAAAAAGCGCAGCGCCACCGACGAGCTTTGCGTCAATCAGTTTGGTTTCGGGTATCTGAAAGCAATCCGTAAATAAGGGCTTGGGGCGCCTTAACAGCAATTGATAGCCAATCATTGTGGTAATCAAACCGCCACCCATCACAAACACCAAAGTGAAATCGTGGGTGCCGAACAGGTCCAAGAAATTCAAAACTTTCATGGGGTTGACCATACCGGAAATGGTGAGGCCCGCACCAAAGAGTAATCCTGAAATTGCCGCAGTGAGCTTTTGCATGTTCAGGCTCCCATCACGTGACGAATGACATAAACGGTGACGATCGACACCGCCATGAATGTGCATGTGGCCACAAAGGAGCGTTTTGAAAACCGCGCATTGCCGCAAATACCATGGCCTGAGGTGCAGCCGTTACCAATATAGACTCCTATTCCCACAATCACGCCACCAATCGCTGTTAGCATGGGCGTGGAGCCAAAAGCCATTTGCTGTGCAATGCCGTTAAACAGCGCGAACCATGCCGTCGAAATTAACATGCAGATGATGAAGATGGCGCGCCAGACAAAATTTTTGTCAAAGTTCAAAGTGAGCAAGCCGCCGAATATTCCGCTCGCTCCCAATATGCGACCATTGCCTGCCATTAAGATAATTGCGGCAAGTCCGATCAGAATGCCGCCAACTAATCCGGGGTAAGGTGTGAATTCAGTGGGTGACATTTTGTCCTCGCAGTGTTGCCGCCATCTTGCGAGGAATTCTGCCATCAATCAAGGCCAGCCCGATGCCTATTACTGCCATGCCTAAAAAGTGACGAGCCGAGATTTGCTCATTGAGCAACATGGCACCCAGCACCATGGCGCTAATCGGCACCAGCAATGTGACCAAGGTTACATTGGTCATTCCAGCGCGTTTAACAATGTTGAAAAAAATCAAATAGGCAATCGCGGTGCAAAGAAGTGCTAGCGCCACAAGATAAATTATAACTTTAATACCGGGCATCGCCAAACTGAACGGATGATCAATAATCAGCATCAAGGGTAAAAGCATGAGGCTGGAGGCTGCGGTTTGTGAGGCCGCTGTGACGAGCGGTGGAATGCCCGCCATGCGACGGCCAAAAATGGTGCTGATGCCATAACTCACCGATGCCAAAACGATGGCCAGTTGGAACCACAAGTCAACCCCGAGATTCTTGATCGCGTCGAGACCAACCAAAGCGGCAACGCCAATCAAACCGATCAATGCGCCGGCTAATCGGTTCCACGTGAGTTTTTCACTTTCTGTTGTGAGATGAGCGACTATCACGGCAAAGAATGGTGTGGTGGCGTTCAGCACTGCGGCAAGGCCGGGTGCTACGCGCTGCTCACCCCAGACGATGAGGCTGAAGGGAATCACGTTATTGAAAAATCCCATCAGAAAAAAGTTATGCCAGATAGGTTTAAAATTTGGCAGTGCCTGGCGTGAGATTAAAACATAAAGCCACAGAGCAACAGTGGCCAAAAACACTCGGAAAAACACGATTGTGAAAACGGGAAGCTCTTTAATGATGACGGCGAAGAAGAAAAAAGAGCCACCCCAAATAGCGCTGAGGACGATAAGCATGGCCCATTCGATTGGCCCCATAACCTGATGCAACGATTTTTCCATGCCGCAGCTTTAAGGGAAAGCCAGCTGCACCGCCACCCGATTTAAGGGCGTTTACAAAAATAGCAGGCCTGCATCAGGCGCAAGACTGCAGGCGAGAGCTTATAATAGATTTTGCGAATGAGCGGGCGCAGAGTGCGCAAATACATTGCGCCGTAAATACGCCCTATCATCGAAATCGGGTAATAGTAGTCATTGGCATCAACCATGCCAGAGCTCCACGATTCCTTGTGAAGATCATAAGGCACCATCAAATCAAAACGTTTTTGACCCACAGCCAAAGCAGCGCGTTGCGACAGATCCATATGAAGTCGACCGGGTGAAAGATCGGTCAGCTTATTCATGTGCGATGTGATATAGGCGAAATGGGTGCCGCGATAACGGAAGCCAATTTCCCAAGACACCGGGTTTCCCCCTGCTTTTAATTCGCTGGTGATCATTTCGAAAGAGCTGGACTTAGCTTTGGTTAAAGTCTTCAAAAACTCAACATGGCGCGCGCAACCCATCACACGGTTATAACGTCCGCGATCGGCCAACCATGCGTTTTTTTCGATAATGGATTTTGAAATAGCCCCGTCGCTTTCGGCGCCGGGTTGCAAAGTGCTGAATGTTACTTCGCCTGAGTCTTCCAAAGACTTTCGAATTTTCTTGCGGCGCTTGCGTTGGGTCGAAGTGTAACGCGCGTCATAATCGCTTTCTGTTTTGAAAGCGGTCAAATCCAAATAGGGCGCGCGCTCGTCATATTTTGCATCGACCATCATCTCTTTGACAAAGGGTTGCGCCAAGCTATCACCGCGAATGTGGCGCAGACGGACAAGGTCCACCGCTTTTGTTGAATTAATAAATTCAAGCGCATGGATCAGCCATGACGAAACGTCCTGACCTCGCGCGCACAGAATGTCACCATATTGACCTAAGGGTTCCGATAACCACTGCAACGTGCGAAGGCCATGTAATGAGGTGATCATCAATGGAAATAGAAATACCAATTTATTATTTTGGTGGCCCGATAGAATGAAAAGACTGTTTTTTTTGTTTTCCACCAGATGGGTTGCACAATAAGCATTAGCCCATTCGAAACTTTGGAATACTGTCGGGGTGATAATGTTCTTGGCTTCAAGCCCGCGCCATGATTGCTCGAGCGCTTGAAACTCATCCAATGTGGAAATGCGAGCCAGTTGATATTCGGCCGTTCCATGGGCAACGCGAAGCTGCACCTTTCCGGCGGTCTTCTCTTTGTAAGAAAATTCATTCTGCACGGATTGAATATGCACTGCGCTCTCCCGGTTTGGGTAATACTGCGCAGTTATTTCCTAGTAATCTATTGCCTTGTGGCGGTCACTTCAGAAAGTGGTAAATGAGGTCTTAACAAATTCGTTAAAATTATTCTGATTTTTCAGTGGTTGAAAAACTCGTCAGTTCTTTGAGCAAACTGGCCAGAGTCTCTCGTTTCGTACTCTCTTGTGGAATGGGTCGGCAGACTTCGCAAGCTGCAAGTCCAATGCGTGACGTGAGGATGCCATTCACAGCGCCCTCACCGAAGCGTGCAGACAGCCTACCCAAAATTCCTTTGCCGACAAAGAGATGAAGAAAGTTTTCAGACAAGGCCATCCCACCAGCAATGGCGAGATGGGTGATAACCATGCGGGCCAATTTAAATGTAGCGAAGGTTGAAGGTCGGCCGCCATAGAGCGTTGCAATTTCGCGCAGCATGGCCATGTTTTGGGCGGCAACAAACAAGATATCCAATGCAGCCGCTGGAGTGACTGTAGTTAGGAGCGTTACGCGTTTGGCGCGACGTGCTATTATGCGGTGGGCTGGTTCATCGAGGGGATCAACGAGATATCGCTCAAGCAGGCGCACCCGATCTCGCGGATCAAGAATATCGCTGGCGTGGGTTTCGAAGTTTTTAAGGTTCCAAGCAGCATCGGATTTAGTTTTATAAAGTGATGTAAGTTCAGCCACAGTTTTTCGGGCAGATGCCTCGTCGTCTTGATTTAAAGCATGGGCGGCCACCAATTGAATTCTTTCGATCCGGCGCAGGCGAGCCAGACCAATAATTTCCTTTGCCAAAAGCACCAATGCGGCCAAGCCAGCAAGGCTCGCAACAGATAAAGCAACCCACCCCATGAAAGGCGAACTTGCAAAAAAAGCATCAATCATTTGCGTGATGGTGAGGCCAGCCCACAAGGATAGTAGTGTGAAACCTGACCCTATTAAAATCGAGCCCCAACGCCAGCCGCGTTTTGGTACGGCGGTGTGCGGAATGATAACAACATCATGCAATTTCTCTTCAACAGTAAAGTTAATTTCTGGTTTTAGTTTTTTGGAGTGAGGCTTTTCTTCAATCACAAAAGCTTGCGGAGCGCGGGTGTCTTTGGTCATGGAAACCTATCACCGATTAAAAACTCAAGGGCGCGGTCCAAGCGAATATGCGGGAATGTTTCGCCGTCGATTGTGGGGGGGCGGAACCGAACGAATTTTAATTTACCTTCTGAGCCACCATTCAATGCAGCTTGGGGGTCACTTGGGAGATCGCCTGGAAAAATTGCCGCTTCTTGGGTGCCGTCAAAATGGGTCTCGCCAATTGCTTCACCGTTTTCAGGCGTGCCAGCAATGCAGGCAAGTTCTTCTGATTTTTGTTTGACGAATGCTTCTCGCGTGGTGCGGATGGCAGCCAGCGCTGCGACATCATACTCAGCGCCGGCAAAATTGGCGCGGGCCGCAGCCTCATTAACAAGCACCGACAGAATGCTTTCGAGCCGGTCATGGGATGTGTGATGCAAAAGATCGGCTTTGGTGGCCGCAAATAAAACCTTCTCAATACGGTGTCCAAAGATTTCAGACACGTAAGAGTTTGCCCCCAATCTAAAACTCGACATCACATCGGTGAGTGCGGTCTTTAGATCATTGACTGCGGCGGGGCCAGCATTCAGCGCCGTAAGAACATCCACCAATACGATCTGACGGTCTAGCCTTGCAAAGTGACCAAAGAAAAATGGTTTGACGACATGAGCCACATAAGAGTCGTAACGCCGTGCCATAAGCTGACCCAGCGAGCCCGATTGGAATTGTGCATCTTCGGTCACATCGAGCGGCGCAAAACTGAGCAGTGGTGACCCAGCGAGATCGCCTGGCAGCAAAAATCGACCCGGCGGCAAAGTGGAGAGCGAAACATCGTCTTGTCTGCACCGTGCAAGATAGGCCGTGAAAAGTTTGGCGGCTTTCACCGCCTCCAACTCTTGCGCTGGCTGATCTGCACTTAGGCTTTGCAAATGAACATGCCAATCTTTTGCTAAATCATTGCGAGGTTTCAGGCGGCTGGCGGCAATGGTGTTGGCAGACCACTGTTGATAACTGAGATTCATCAACGGCAAATCCAACACCCATTCGCCGGGATAATCGATGATATCCAAATGTAATTTGCCACTCCCAAAATTGCGGGCGAAAAATCCTGAAGGCTCATATTCAAAGGTGAGACGCAACTGGCTGAGGCGACGTGTCCCTTCCGGCCAATGGCGGTCTTTGCCTTCCAAAGCTTCAAGATGGGCTTCGTAAGAAAAGCGCGGCAGGTCATCATCAGGTTGTGGTTCAAGATAGATTTTCGTGATGCGACCTTGGGTCAATGCTTCAAATACGGGAAGTCTGGCACCTTTGAGCAAAGCATGAACTAAGGCGGTGATGAATACCGTTTTGCCAGACCGCGACAAGCCCGTGACGCCCAAGCGGATGGTGGGCTCGGTCAAATTTCCGGCAAAGTCTTTCAAACCGCCTGCTGCAATGCGGCTTTGATCAATGATGTCGGTGAGTTTCAAAATCTCGTGCTTTCCAAGTTTCCACCTGCATAATTGGTGTTAAACACTGAGAAAACAAGGTCTATTTCGATTTGCCAATGTTGTTCAAGTCAAATGGCGTATTTTGATAGAGCTCATTTATCCAATTGCCGAACAGCAAATGCGCGTGGCTGCGCCAACGATTTTCTGGTGGTCGTTTTGGATCATTGTTCGCAAAGTAGTTGGCGGGCACAGCAATTTTTTTCCCACCTTCGATATCGCGAGAATATTCATCGCCCAAAGAGCCCGTGTCATATTCAATGTGATTGAACATATTGATCATGCGGTGGTCTGGATCATTGACGAGGCAGGGACCTACTTCGTCGGACTCCATTAGAACCTCAAGATTCTTGTTTGGCGGAAGTTCTGATGTGTGGTTTTCAGTCCAGCGTGAAACAGGCATCGAGAAGTCATCTGAGAAGCCACGTAACAAAGGTGCAGATGGATTGAGATTTTTGTGCCGATAAATGCCAAAAGCCTTTTCGCTCAGGGCGTGTTTTGGTACTTTATAAAAATGATAAAGTGCGGCTTGGGCGGCCCAGCAAATATTGAACGTAGATTGCACGTGGGTTTGCGTCCAGTCGAAAATGCGCGATAGCTCATCCCAATAGGTCACATCTTCAAACGGCATTTGTTCGATAGGCGCACCTGTAACAATGAGGCCATCGAAGCGTTTGTGTTGAATGTCTTCCCAACTTTCATAAAACGCCAGCATGTGTTCTTGCGAGGTGTTTTTGGGTGTGTGATTGGTGATTTTAATTAGCGATAACTCAACCTGAAGCGGGCTTGCGCCAACCAGCCTTGCAAACTGGGTTTCAGTTTTAATTTTGTTCGGCATCAAATTCAGAAGGCCGATTTGTAAGGGCCGAATGTCTTGGCGATTAGCCGAAGCTTCGCCCATTACCATAACGCCTTCTTGTTCAAGAATGCGACGGGCGGGTAGTTCATCTGGAATACGAATGGGCATTTTTATATCTTTGAATTTTCGTCAATGGTGCGAGAAATGAAAGCGTTGAATTTTTCTTCGCTATCAAGCGTTGGAATGTCTTGCATTCGCACGGTGTAACCATACTTATCAGCAATTTTTTTGTAGATTGGGGCGCGATGTTTCAAGAGCTGGGCATAGCCCCATTCTGCAAACCGATCAGGGTCAACGGTATCATTCGATCCGATCTTATTCACAGCTTTATATTCAGCCCATTTTTCGTCGAGAAACAATGGATTGTAATACATGGGTTTTGGATGTTGGATGAAGCGCTTGACCAATTCAGCCATGTGCTTTTCAGTGCCCTCAATATAAATCATCAATGTGGTTTCGCTGAGAGCTTTCAATACAGGATCGTTGTCATCATCTGGATTAACGACTTCGCAGAGGCTGCCTCCCGAATCACAAATGAAATTATCATAGCGATAAATTTTACGGGCTTTGTCGATAAACTCTGGCACATCGCATAAAGATTTGCGCTCTGCTTCGCAGTGTTGCGCTTGGCGCAGTTTGTATTCAGCAAACGAAATTCCACCCTTATCGGGGTTTCCAGGTTTGCCGAGATAAGTTGAAAGTGGTTCCAGATTTTCGAATGTAATATTCGAGCGAATATAAATTGAATCAGAGCGCAAGAGGCCCTTCAAGAACTCATTTTTGTTGGCTTCGCGTTTAAAATTATCGACGATATACTCGTCCATGTAGCGCGTACCGATGCGGTAATCGACTGAATATTGGAACCAGTTTTTGTCATGCAGCATGCGTGACAATGTGGTTTTGCCAACACCAGACATGCCAAGAACCGTGACGGCTTTGGCTTTGAGGGCTTCGAAGTCTTTTCCAGATTTAAATCGCATGGGTTCTGCTTTAGCCAAGCCGCCCGCTTCCGGCAACCACTAGAAATCTTTGGTCATGCGGAAATCGACATTGTGGGCGTCAAAGTCCCATAAAGCGATGTTGCTGAAATTACGCGTGTAGGAATAAGATATGACTGGAGCAAAACCGAATATATCCCAGTCGCGCTTGGTGATGGTCAATCCAGCATTCAGGCGGTTGTCATTTCTTGTCATAAAGGCGACCGGGTTCTCACCGTCAAATTGGGTGTAGCGCCCCTCGGCCATGACATTAGCTGTGATGCCCCATGGGAGATCTTTTCTCAATCCCAAACCCAAAAAGGCAGAACCAAAAGAGTTGAACGCGATTGGCGTGACCAGCCTTTCATATCCCGTCTTTGCAAAGACATCCAAACTTGCGTTGAAACTGTGGCTCCATGCGAGATCGCCCCGGTAGTCGCGGCCGTCGTTAAAACCTGAGTTTGCAAAGTCGCGCCACTCATAAGCGCCGCTGCCTTTGATTTGATCATGCTGACCAAGATTATAAAGGAATGAAACACGGGGACCAAAGCCATGATAGGCTAAACCATCAACGAGCAGATTGTTAGCATTAGGGTCGAAGACTTGATTAGCAATGCCGCCAAGACCGATATAGCCTTGAGAGAAGTGATAACGCATTTCAGCGGATTGGCTGAGACCAAAGCTATTGTAGCTTTTGTCGAGATAGACTTGTCCAGAAATGTCACCAGCTAAAACGGCTTCCCAATGATTGCCGAGGCGCTTTGAATATCCAGCACTCGCGCCCGCAGAAAGGCCAACGCCGCTTTGCATTTTGCTGGCAGAAATATCAAGGTAAGGCGAGTCTTTGAAAATCGGGTTGGCAGAATAAACCGTGTCGTGGGACGAGCCGCTGTTCACATTCGTGCTGGGCGCTATTGAAACAAAACCGCTGAAAGTCACCGGGTGGCTGGCATCAAGGCGATCAATAAATGAACGAATGCCTTCTGCGACTTTTGGATCAGGCGCATCGGCTTGCAACAATCGGAGTTGGTGTTTGGCACTGTCATTTCTGCCGAGTTTGACCAATGTTTGAGCGAGCTCAGTGCGCACCAGAGTGAGGCTCGGGTCATTGGCTAGTGCGGCCCGATATTTGGCTACGGCACCTGTCAAGTCGCCTTGGCCATTGAGGATAAGGCCTTCAACATAAAGTGTGCGATTGGCGGCGTGAGGGCCTTGCAATGGAAATTTCTGCAACAGCTCTATTGCTAATTTGTATTGACCAATCTTTGCTCGACCAATGAGAAAATGGACGCGTTCAGACTCGTCGGCTGCGCCGTAAACTTTTATTTGATCTGGCGTCAAAGCAGCATGTGCGGGCATTGTCAGCGCACCGAAACTGAGGAAGGCTGCTAACAAATTGCAAAGAGCGCGGTTGACCCTGCGCCCTTTGGATTTTGATTTTGGGTTGGTGGAAATCATAAAGCCCAATTATTGTCCGTTGAATACGCCGCTTATTTCAATGTTGCCGCGGGTGTCGTTATTAATTGGGATTACACCGCCGCTTGGCGCCAAAAACGTGGCTTCGAGATTAAATATGCCCGTGACTTCGTTGGCTGTTGGGCCAAAGAAGCTGGCATACATGGGATTGAGAGTTGAATTGGTGACCGAACCCGTCGTCGGGTCCAATGTAGCGGTCCCAGTTACACTGTTGCCAGTGGCGGCGCTGGTCGCGATTGTACCTTTCAACAAAATATTGCTCGACATAAAAAATGCATTGTAGTTGGCGTTCAGCGGCAATGTTAAGTCAATCGTAGTATTGCCTGAGTTTTTATCGGGAGCATTCCACAACAGGGGTGTCAGAATGCCACTAAATTGGCCGGTGGCAAAATTTGCTGTGAGACTGCTATCTCCGTTGACACGCCAAATATTATTCCAGGAAACGGTCTGGTTAATGTCTGTTGAGTCAATGAAATTCCAAGTTTTTGCGGTGGCACCAAATTTACCGGAATAATTTGCTGTTCCAGAGATTGGCATTGAAGCTGCTGCAGTTTTGGTGCCGCCAAATGACCAGGCTTGCTGCGAAGCTTCACCACCCGAAGTGATGTTACGATATTGAACACCGTAGCTGTAGTTCCAATTCCAGATTTGCAATTCTTCGTCTTGAGCTGATCCGGCAGAGCTGTTGGTGATGGCATGATATTCTTTATAGGTGCCGCCGAGGCCAAGGCCACCCGAAGCGTTGGTGCCAGGTACAAATTCATCCATGGTTGTTGCAACAGGCCACAGGCCCTTGTTCGGTGACTTTGGATCGATGGTGAATTTGGCCGTATTGGGCGATGAGGTGACAACCATTGTGGAAAATGCTGGATCGGTTTTAGGGGAAACTAAAACCGAGCTTTCAAGGGCAATTGTCGCGTTGCCTGTAGTCAGTGTCGCGGTGTTTCCAATATTGGGAGTTGGAACAGTCGGTGTAACAGGAGTTGGCACGGTGGGTGTGACAACGGGATTGGCCACGGCGCAGTTTCCGTCACTAACACCGCAAACACCACCACTGGCTGCGAGGCTCAATGCCGAGCCATCACTTGAAGGGCAACCCCCGAGGGCAGTAGTAGCGGCTAGTAACGCGAGCAAACTGAAAAAACGCATGATAAAAATCCAAACTGACGCAGATATTGCTAAACTTGCACGGGTTGTTCTAATTTTGCGTTAAACATGAGAATTAAGGTGTGGTTCAGAATGGCACAGATGATTGATAGTTATGCAACTTGGTATGAGGCATCGGCTAAGCGTGAAATTCCTGTTGATCCACTAATCGGGCGCCACAATGCTGATGTATGTGTCGTGGGGGGCGGCCTTGCAGGACTAACCACTTGCCTTGAGCTTTCACGGCGTGGGTTAAATGTTGTTTTGCTGGAAGCACAATTGATTGCGTCTGGCGCATCAGGGCGCAATGGCGGGTTCGTGTCTAACGGGTTTGCGCTGGGTATGGACGGCGTTGTGAAAACTGTGGGGACAGATGCAGCGCGCGCCCTTTATGAGTTTTCAAAGCAAGGCACCGAATATGTGCGCGCTGAAATTGCTTCAGGCGATCCATCGATAAAAATGGGTGATGGTTGGATGGTAGCCGTGCGCCATGATGATCATGGTGAAATCAAGACGTACGGCGAGAACTTACAGCGTGACTATGCCGAAGATTTGCAACATCTCTCTGTGGCAGATACGCGGGCGCGAATTACGTCAACGCGCTATTTTGAAAGCTTGTTTTTTCCAAAAGCGTTTCACATTCACCCATTGCGTTATTGTTTGATGATTGCTGCGAAAGCGCGAGCAGTGGGCGCACGAATTTTTGAAAATAGTGCGGTGAAATCTGTTGAAAAAATTGGCAATGAATTTTTGGTGAAAACACCATCGGGCCAGGTGACGGCACGGCATGTGGTGCACTGCGTTTCCTCGACTGGTCGCAGTGTTCATAGGCCATCGGGACGTGCTGTTTTACCTGTGGCTACCTATATTGCTGTGACAGAGCCTTTGCAGCAAACTTCAATTAATACGGCTTCGGCTATTTCAGATACGCGTCGGGCTGGCGATTACTACCGCTTGATTACGGATGGGCGGATTTTATGGGGTGGGCGGATTACCACACAAGTATCGCAACCTGCTCGTCTCGCCGAACGCATGAAAGACGATATGGTGGCCACCTATCCTGATCTTGGAAACCCCCGCATCGATTATGCATGGGCTGGGCTTATGGGATATGCCATTCACAAAATGCCGTTGATCGGTCGTGATGCCGAAAGCCAATGGTTTGGCACGGCTTTTGGCGGCCATGGCCTCAACACCACTGCGATGGCAGGCCTGCTTCTTGCAAGGGCGATTGCTGAAGGTGACGATGCTTATCGTCAGTTTGTGCCGTTTGCACCACGGTGGGCCTTTGGCCAGCTTGGCAGGCTGGGGGTTCAAGGCTCGTATTGGTTGATGCAACTCAGCGACAAACGCGACGAATCAAGGCTGTTTTCCAGCCGTTAAGCAAGTGTTGCACCTGTCATTGTTGAAGGCTATATGGCCGCTCACTGAATGGGTAGAGAGACGTCAAATGTCGATTATTCTAGATGATGATTATAAGCCAAGTGATGCTGAGCCGTTTATGAACGCGCGCCAGGTGGAGTATTTCCGAAGCAAACTTTTGGCTTGGAAAGAAGACATCATTAAAGAAAGCAAAGAAACCATTGTTCATTTGCAGGATGAAAACCACATTCTGCCAGACGTGGCGGATAGGGCTTCTTCTGAAACTGATCGTTCACTGGAACTGCGTACGCGCGATCGCCAACGTAAACTGATTTCGAAAATTGAATCGGCTTTGAAGCGTATTCAGGATGGCTCTTACGGCTATTGTGAAGAATCTGGTGAACCGATTGGATTAAAACGCTTGGATGCAAGGCCAACAGCTACGCTTTCAATCGAAGCTCAAGAGCGCCATGAAAAGCGCGAGCGGGTTTACCGCGACGAGTGATCCTCTTGCCTCTGGCAGCGTAGTAAAAGCTGGAGGATGACCATATGACACATTATTTTTGGCAATTTATCGTCGCCATGGCCATATTTTTGGCTATTGATGTGACATGGCTTTCAACGGCAGGCCGCTCAATTTATTTTGTTGAGCTCGCAGGCATGTTGAAGGATCAACCCAATTTTCCAATCGCATTTTTATTTTACGTGATATTTGTTTTGGGACTCGTGGGCTTTGTGATTAATCCTGCAATGATCGCAGGCGATGTTTGGTACGCTGTAAAAATGGGTGCATTTTTTGGTTTGGTTTCCTACGCCACTTATGACCTTACGAATTTGGCCAGCATGAAAGGGTTCACTGCCCGGATTGCTTTGATTGATTTGGCGTGGGGTACTTTTCTTTCAGCGACGGTGAGCAGTTTGACGGTATTGGCGCTGCGCTATTTTAGGCTGGGATAAATAAATCCACAGTCTTAAACGTAGTCACATCAACCAATCCCAAATCCGAAATTCGAAGTTCGGGGATCACAACCAAACCCAATAGCGAATGTTGCATATAGGCGTTGTTCAAATTACAGCCGCAGGCTTTCATGGCGGCCACCATTTTATCGGCTTTGGCGGCAACGATTTCTGCAGCTTCATCTGACATCAAACCAGCGATGGGCAATTCTACCCGGGCGAGTTCAATACCTTCGCTGATCACCACCACGCCTCCGCCGATCTCTTTCAACACATTGGCGGCTTGGGCCATATCGGCTTTATTGGTGCCGATCACGATCATGTGGTGGCTATCATGGGCCACAGTTGATGCAACCGCACAGGGGCGGGTGTAACCAAAGCCTGATACAAATGCGTTGACCACATTGCCTGTGGCTTTGTGGCGTTCAACGAGGGCTATTTGGCAGACGTCATTTTTAAGGTCCATGCTTACGAGACCCGATTGCACGGGCAATTCAGCGGTAAGGGATTTGGTTGGCGCCTGATTTTCAATGACGCCAATCACGCGCACTTTCACTTGATTGGCACCAACGGGGGCTTGGATGTCGAAATCATTCGCCACGACATTACGTTTCATGTTGACGGTGGACTTAGCGGTTGGTGGATAATTAAAGGCTGGAAATTCGGCGATCAGTTTTCCATGTTCGGCCATCACATCACCATGGGCCATCACAAGTTCGATGGGCAGTGTCACGAGATCAGAGGTTAGAACCAAATCGGCACGGCGGCCCGGGGTGATTGAACCAAGTTCGCGTTCCAAACCAAAATGCGTGGCAGTGTTGATGGTTGCCATTTGAATGGCGGTCATAGGCGGCAGCCCTTGCGCAATAGCATGGCGCAGAACGCGGTTCATGTGACCTTCATTGACAAGGGTGCCAGAATGGCAATCATCCGTACACAGAATAAAATTTCGACTATCGAGGCCGTGTTCGGTGACAGCTTTGATTTGTGTGGCTACATCATACCAAGCTGAACCTAAGCGCAACATGGCGCGCATGCCTTGGCGAACACGGGCAATAGCATCTTCCACACACGTGCCTTCATGGTCATCAGCTGGGCCGCCAGCTGCGTAAGCGTGAAAAGATGGTCCTAGATCACGCGAAGCATAATGCCCGCCCACGGTTTTTCCGGCGCGTTGGGTTGCCGCAATTTCAGCCAGCATTTTGGCATCACCATTGATGACGCCGGGGAAATTCATCATCTCGCCGAGGCCAATAATATTGGGCCAGGTCATGGCTTCAGCCACATCTTCGGGCGATATGGTTGCACCGGGCGTTTCAAGACCAGGGGCTGAAGGCACGCAGCTTGGCATTTGCACAAAGATATTGAGCGGTAGGCCCATCGCTTCATCATGCATCAACCGCACGCCTGGCAAACCCAACACGTTGGCAATTTCATGGGGGTCAATAAACATGCTGGTGGTGCCGTGGGGAACTACCGCTCTTGCAAATTGCGTGACGGTGACCATGCCGCTTTCTACGTGCATGTGGCCATCACAAAAGCCGGGGGAGGCATAGCGGTTGGCAGCATCAATAATTTTGGTGTTGGGGCCGATGGTGTGGCTGGCATCGGCACCCACATAAGCAAAGCGGCCACCGCTAATAGCAATATCGGTCGCTGGAATAATTTCGCCAGAATGCACATTCACCCAGCGCGCGTTTTTTACAACAGTATCAGCGGGTTTACGGCCCATTGCCACATTGATAAGGTCAGCCGCAAGATCAGGCCAGGATTTGAGTTTTGTCATCGTTTAGCCTCGCATCATTTCTAGGGCTTCGTCCAGTAAGCTTTGTGATGAAGCGAACATGACATTGCCGCCTTGCGCTGGATTATTATCGGTCCATGTACCCACGACGCCGCCAGCGCCTTTAATGATGGGAATAAGGGCTGCGATATCGTAAATCTGCAAGCCGGGGTCCATCGCAATATCAAGATGGCCTGCAGCTACAAGGCTGAAGAAATAAGCATCACCGCCAAAGCGAATTGTCGTTACGGCTTTTTGCAACTTAGCAAAGCCAGCATGATTTTTGTAGAGCTGCGGAGCCGTAGTGCCTGCTGACGCTTGCGATAATTTTACGGCTGGGCGCACATGAATGCTTTGGGTGTTGCCTTGGTGCTGGTGCCAAGCGCCTTCTGGATTGCCGTAGAAGCGTTCGCCCACAAATGGCTGGTTCATCACACCGAGCAGGGGTTGGCCGTCTCTATAAAGGCCAATGAGTGTTACCCAAGTTGGCATTCCGATGACAAAGGCTCTGGTGCCATCGATCGGGTCCAGCACCCACGTATAGGGCGATGAGCCTTGCTTGGCGCCATATTCCTCACCGATAATGCCGTGATCGGGATAAGCTGCTTCAATCATTTCGCGGATAATGCGCTCGGCACTGCGATCAGCATCGGTTACCGGATCCCAGACTTCGCCAACTTTAATGTCGATCGTAATGTTCTTGCGGAATTGCGGTAGAATTACTTTGGCAGAAGTGTCGGCCAATTTGAGCATAAATAGGGTGAGTTCATTGATTTCAGCGTTCATATTGTAAGCCTTGGTTTATAAAACCGTTACACCATATTCCCCGTGGGACCGCCAGATAGAGAAAAATTGTGCAATGCAGCAAAACATTTGAGCTATGCGTCAAGCGCGGATCAAGCTTAAAAACAATATTATCATATGCTTAGTGTACTTTTTGCATCAAATTGCAACTTATCAGGGCAGGCGTGATGGTTTTTTGATCAAATGGCTCTTGAAAGTTTTATGTTGCACTGCCAAATACGCCCTGTGAGATGAGCATCCTTGATGATCTCTCACTGCCCTTCTTGGGCGTTTCCTCCCTAGACTTGGGCCGATCACATTGGTGTATCGGCCCCTTTTTTTATTCTGCTGCAAGTTTTTGTTGAGCGTTTTCAGTCTCTTGTGGGAGAAATGCTAGGAGGGCGGAAATCACCTTTGTAAGACCTTGGTGGATGTCTTCAAAGTCACGCCGCCGTTCCATCTTGGTTTCGTCCATATAAAGGGCTCTGTTGATCTCTATTTGCAATGCATGACGATTATGACGCGGCGCACCATGAGTTTCAGTAATAAAGCCTCCAGCATAGGGACGGTTGCGCACCACGCGGAAGCCTTCGCCCACAAACAGCCGCTCCACCTCGCTGGCGATCTCGGTATTGCAGGCCGCACCAAAGCGATCTCCCAACACAATATCGATCATCGGCTGATGTTCTGCCTTAACAGCGGAGGAGGGCATGGAGTGACAATCAACCAAAAGCGCAAAAGCTGTGGCATTGTAACATTCGTTGAGCAGGGCCGTGAGTGTGCGGTGGTAGGGCCTGTAAACTTGATCAATGCGGTTCACCGCATCGCTGAGATGAATTTTGCCGCGATAGATCTCGGTTCCTTCGGCCACTAATTTTGGAATGGTGCCTAGTCCTGACGCTACACGTGGGGAATTTGGGTTCATGTAGCCAGGCAAATCTTCCATGAACATGCGCGCGTCTAACTCATAGGGCTCGCGGTTCAAATCGATAAAGCTTCTGGAAACAAGAGCGCGCAAAAGTGGCGCCCCTAAATTTTGACACCCTGAAAAGAGCTCATCAACAAAGCAATCTTCAGATTGTCGAAGGGCCCAGGCCGAAAGCCGAGATTGCTGTAAAAACGTGTCAGGAATAATAGATCCACTGTGCGGAGAGTTAAACACCGCAGGAACAACCCACTGGGCAGGGGTTAGAATTTCAAAATACTTTTCCCCCATTGGCCATCCTTGGTTGGTTTGGGAATGAATGTGCATACAAGAGCCGAGTTTTGTTCGATTGTCTATAACTTCACGACCTGTTTACTGCTTATGCATAAACTGCGGGCTAATTGTCCGCGGATAAGTCACAAGGCAAGGCTTGACCGCGCCCGCCTAACCACTGATAAAGAGCACCATGGTAAAAATCCTACTGGCCGAAGATGATGATGACCTGCGGCGCTTTCTGGTGAAAGCGTTAGAAAAAGCGGGACACCGTGTTACTCCCTTTGCGGAAGGGGCCAGTGCGTTTGAAGAAATCAAGCAAGATAATTTTGATTTGCTCCTCACCGATATTGTGATGCCTGAAATGGATGGCATTGAATTAGCACGCCGTGCGGCTGAGCTTGATCCGTCCTTGAAGATTATGTTCATTACAGGTTTTGCGGCTGTTGCGCTGAACCCCGATTCCAATGCGCCCAAAGACGCCAAGGTTTTATCCAAACCGTTTCATTTGCGTGATCTGGTGGATGAAGTGAACCGCTTGATGGCGGCCTAAAGCTTTTTGCTGGGGCTGAAAAGTTTGAGCAAAGGGCGTTCGGCTAAATAATAGCAGGCCAACCCAACTGCAACGGCCAACACAAGGCACGCCATTGTGAAGCTCCATATTGGCAAATGCACGCCCACTATTTTCACCCAAATTTTGCTAAATGCGCGCAGGGCAAAGGGGTGGATAAGATAGAGACTATAGGATGCGTCGCCAATCAGCAGTGCGGGACGCCAAGCTCTTTTAGCCTCGTTTAATTGCGGGCCTAAGGCACAGGCCAAGAATAAGAAGAGCGGTGGAACAGTGTTGGCCGTGCGGCTGAAGAAACTGTTTTCTGGGTAAGACGCAATAATGCTCTCGTTATTAAATGCGATAATAGCCAACACTGCCGAAACAGCGATGAGACCAAAGCTTTGTAGTTGGGTAAACCGAAAACCGCGTTTGTAAAATACAGCAAAGATCATCCCAAGAATAAAGTTGATGATAATGGGGTCGGCCCAAAAATTGAGTGGCGTTGATGGGAGCGCGCCGCTTGTGGAAAAAACTCCAGTCATCTGTATTGCTGTGAATGCCGCCAAAAACCCGATGGCCAGAACCATGCCTACGTGGCGGCTGAATAATAACGACGCTGTGAAAATGACATAGAACATCATTTCTAAATTGAGTGTCCAGCCGAGATTGGCGATGGGACGCACCAAGCCATTAACGCGCGTCATTGGCCAGAACAGATAGGATGCGGCCACATAAATTGGTTCGAGGACCGGCACATTCAGCATCGATGGCACAAAGAAAACGCCCACTACGGCAACTGTCGTTAGCAGCCAATAGAGTGGAACAATACGAATAATGCGTCGTCGCATGAAAGCAAGAGCAGCACCCGGTTGACCAAACGCATTCCAACTGGTTGCAACCATGATGAAGCCGCTGATGACGAAGAACAAACCAACGCCAAAGCCACCGATCCAAAATTCAAAGGCACAGTTTCTGGCGGTTGCTACGCAAACAGAAGTTGACTCAACGCCAGAATGATAAAGAACCACCGTGGATGCAGCGATCGCGCGTAATATTTGGATGTTGGGCAGTTTCGACATGTTACACTTTCACATTTTGATGGTAATTTCTGCAAGAGTTGGGCCAGTGAGAAAATGTGTTATTCCATCTTAGATTGGGCTTTGCCCCGCCATCCGACTAGAATTTCACGAGGCGAAAAGCCAACATCACCTCGAATTTGCGCAGCCGCAAAGAACCCCCAAAGAATTCCGATCATCCAATAGAAGTGACGCCAGTGTTCAGTGTCGATTTGTACACCTTGAAATGTCATAGCGACCAAACAGCTGAAGACCGCAATAGCGGAGGCCTGAAACGGCGAGCGGGTGAAGGCCATCCGCAGGCCAATATATAAATTTAGCACGACCATCGTCAGAAACGTCACTCCCCCAACCCAGCCAAATGAGGCAAAGGCGTTGAGAAACGTGTTATGAGGAGCTTCTCTAAAAAACATGCCAAATTGCAATGGCCCAAAGCCAAAGGGTCGTACCAACAGCAGAGGTATGGCGTTGCGCTGATTGCCAAAGCGCCCCATTTCACCGGCATCATAATCTTTGACCAACGTGAACCGATCCATAAACAGGAACTGTGTTTCTTTGATACTGAGCAGCACCGCCAGAATGGCGCTCAAAATAAACACCACAATCACAGCTTTTACTGCTATTCCTGCGCGCTGGCGGTGATCAACTGAATTTAAGAATGACAGGAAAATCATAATCGACGAAGCAATGACGAAGTTGATCCAAGCGCCGCGAGAAAAGGCGAGGAAGATCGCAATGAGGATTGCTAGCAAAGCGAAGATATTGAGCAATGAATAGCGTTGCTTTCCCAGCATGAGCACTTGCAACATGGCCACTGCTGGCAAAATGAGATAGGTGGAAAAAACGTTAGGGTCTTTGAAGCCGCTTACCATGCGGCCCATCACTGCAAATTGTTCAGCAAAGGCCGCGAGATGAAAATAACCCAGAAGCCCCAACAAGGATGCAATGGTGGCTCCCATAAAGTAATATTTCAAAATAAACTGAAACCGAACTTCAGGGTCGGCCGCAATATAAGCCGCAAAGAAAAATCCTGAGAGGCTCATATAAAATGATGTGGTTACGAACTGCCAGCTTGAAAAAATATCATCGGCAACCATGATATAACTGGCGAAGCCTGCGATGTTATAAATGAGAAGGCACAGGAAAAGGGGGGCCAGTGCTGGTGCTAAATTCAACCCCGAGCGAAAGAAAAAAATCACCGCCATAAAAAACATGACGTCGCAAACAGCAGGCTCAAATTTCACATAAAATGAACTTAGGAAAATGAGAGCGACAAAAAAATGGCCAACCGTTTCAGAGGATGGATTTTGCGCCCGCACAGTGTTCAAAAAAGTTGGACTCACAGTCGACATCAATTGGTCTGGCCTTGATCAGAGAGGAAATGCTTACCAAAGTGTAAAGACTAATGGTTAAGCGGAGGTTTCCACGCGCAGCACATCAGCTTGGATAACTGGCGCACTTGCTATCTTCAAACGACGCCGATATATGCAGCCATTCTGAGTAGCGTGGGCGGTTAGCTCAGCGGTAGAGCACTACGTTGACATCGTAGTGGTCGTTGGTTCGATCCCAATACCGCCCACCATTT
>JANPGD010000050.1:0-8628 GCA_031423845.1 Hyphomicrobiales bacterium
CTGGCGCTTTTTTAGCCGCTGCTTTTTTGGCCGGCTTCTTTTTCTTACCGCCACCTTTGGCTTCACGCTCGGCGATAAGCTCTATGGCTTCCTGCAATGTGATTGTCTCAGGCGTTTGTTCGCCGCGCATGGTGGCATTGGTGGAGCCATGTTTTACATAAGCCCCATATTTACCGGTGAACACCTCAATATCACCCTCGCCATCAGGATGCGCACCGAGATTGCGCAAGGCCGTGGGCTTGGAGCGGGCTGACGGACCTTTGGCGCGTTTCTCTGCCATTTTATCAACAGCATGATTAAGTCCAATAGTGAACACATCTTCCGGCGATTCCAAATTGGCATAAACACCATCGTGCTTAATGTAAGCGCCAAAGCGCCCAAAGTTTGCAGTGATCGGCGTTTTAGTTTCGGGGTGAATGCCCACTTCGCGTGGCAAGGAAAGCAGCTTCAAAGCTGTTTCCAAATCCAGCGTATTCACATCAGTGCGTTGCGGAATTGAAGCGCGCTGCGGTTTTTCACCTTCAACAGCCTGACCCAATTGCACATAAGGCCCAAAGCGCCCAGCCCGACGTGTCACGGGCAAACCAGTTTCAGGATCTTGACCCAACAATATACCGTCGGCAGGCACGTGGTTCGCAGCACTTTCCGCATTGGTGGACAGTGGACGTGTGAAGTTACAGGTTGGATAATTTGTGCAGCCTACAAACGAACCGAAACGCCCAAGCTTCAGTGATAATTGGCCATCGGCACAATTAGGACATTTGCGTGGATCACCACCACCCGAGGGCACAGGGAATATGTGCGGACCTAAGATTTCATTGAGCGAGTCGATGACTTGCGTGATGCGCAAGTCTTTCACTTCAGCCAGATTAGCAGTGAAGTCTCTCCAGAAATCACGCAACACTTGTTTGTAATTAATTTCGCCAGCAGATACTTTATCAAGCTGTTCTTCAAGGTTCGCGGTGAAATCAAATTCTACATAACGCTTGAAGAAAGACTCCATAAACGCCGTAACGATACGGCCCTTATCATCGGGAATAAGCCGCTTCTTCTCGATGCGCATGTAGCCGCGATCACCGAGCGTTTTGAGAATGCTCACATAAGTGGACGGACGGCCAATGCCGAGTTCTTCAAGCTTCTTGATCAGTGTCGCTTCGGAGAACCGTGGCGGTGGCTCGGTGAAGTGTTGGTTGGCCGCGATCTTCTTAACGCCAGTAATGTCGCCACGCGCCATAGGCGGCAGGCGTTTGGCGTCTTCATCTTCGCCATCATCATCAAGGTCTTCATTATAGGCCCGCAGGAAGCCATCAAATTTCACAACTGATCCTGTGGCGCGGAATGAATAATGCTTACCGTCATTTCCGGTTGAGCCAAGGTCAGCCGTAGTGCGCTCAAATTCTGCACTTTCCATCTGGCTGGCAATGGTGCGTTTCCAGATGAGGTCATAGAGCGCTAGCTGCTCACCATCCAACACACCCTTCACTTGGTCAGGCAAGCGTGCAGGATCGGTTGGGCGAATGGCTTCGTGGGCTTCTTGCGCATTTTTTGCTTTGCTCGAATAAGTGCGCGGGGCTGATGGCAAATATGGCTCGCCAAAAGTTTTTAAAATTGCATTGCGGGCTGACGCTATGGCTTCGGGTGCCATATCGATGCCGTCGGTACGCATATAGGTAATGAGACCCACAGTTTCACCGCCAATATCCACACCTTCATAAAGGCGCTGGGCGATCATCATGGTTTTAGAAGATGAGAAACCAAGTTTGCGCGAGGCCTCCTGTTGTAAGGTGGATGTGCGGAACGGCGCGAATGGGTGGCGCTTTGCGGGTTTGCTTTCCAGCGAATCCACCGTGAAGCGCTGGTTCTTGAGCGCCGCTTCAATGGCCCTGGCAGATACCTCATCTTTTAGCTGCAGCTTTTCTAAACGCTTGCCTTCTATGCTGGTAAGCCCAGCACTAAACTCCACCCCCTGCGGCGTCGTGAATGTGCCGTCGATTGACCAATATTCTTGGCTGCGAAACGCTTCAATTTCTAATTCACGATCGCAAATTAAACGCAAGGCCACAGATTGAACACGGCCAGCCGAACGCGCACCTGGCAATTTGCGCCACAACACGGGTGAAATGGTGAAGCCGACGAGGTAATCTAAAGCACGCCTGGCCAAATAGGCATCAACCAAGGCCACGTCCAGCTCGCGCGGATGTGCCATGGCTTCAAGCACAGAAGATTTGGTTATGGCGTTAAAGGCAACGCGCTGAACAGTTTTACCTTTCAATGCGCCCTTCTTTTTGAGCACTTCCAGCACATGCCATGAAATTGCTTCGCCTTCGCGGTCCGGATCGGTTGCAAGAACGAGACGATCGCTAGCTTTTAGGGCTGCCGAAATATCTGAAAGGCGCTTGGCCGATTTGGTATCGACCTCCCAATCCATCGAAAAATCATCATCGGGTTTCACCGAGCCATCCTTGGCAGGCAGATCACGCACATGGCCAAAAGAAGCCAGCACAGTGAAATCACGGCCGAGATATTTATTGATGGTCTTTGCCTTGGAAGGCGATTCGACGACGACGACAGTCATTCAGGGATCCCGTTAAAATGGCGTCCGCTCTTAGGCGGAAAGGGCCGTGCTGGCAAGAAATCCCTGATATGAGAAGAAAAACATCCAAATGCAACCACCCAACAACTCTAGGTTTGTTTATCTGCAGTACGGCAAGCATATGTTGAGTTAACTACAGAATCACCAGGGCAAATTTTAGGGGTAATTGATTATGTCGATCAAACTCAACACAGAACACAACCTTAGCTCGAAAACAATTTCAAAAAGCAATTTTAAGAAACTTTCCGACCCGAAAGAAACAGCACAATATATTGCCGACATGGTGTTGGAGTTGCGCAATATGGCTATATCTGCAGACCATAAAACACTGCAGGGACTGCTTGAAGTAAGCTTTTACGAAGCGTTTTCCGCAGCGAATAAAGTGGAAATTCCGCCTGACGAAATTGAAAAATTGCGTGAACTGAGCAAAGCCTCTGCCGCATAAGCCTGCCTATAATTTGTGTCGGGCCTGTCCAACGGGCTCGGCATGGGCCACCACCCGCTTTATAATAGGGTATTTATCTTGCAACCCGTTCTCGATGCGATCGACGACGCTATGAACCATATATATGGTATGAGCAGGCGCAAACCGACAATGATAGTGAACAAACAAACCACCTTCAGTGTTGCGCACTCGCACACTGTGAACGTCACTTAAAGTCTCTTCGAGTTTTGCGAGTTGCCGTAAGGTTGTCTCTACGCGCTTTGTGATCTTAGCGTCGGCACTTTGCCCTTCGATTAGCTGCAGGGGTTGCGGTTCAATGTGGCTTTCCACCTCCACATCGGCCCCCAAACTATAGCGAATGGCATCTTCCAAACCGGTTGCAATCTCATGCGCTTCCGAAAGAGGAGTAGACCCCTCAACTTCCAGATCGAAACTAACTGCCAACTTCTTCCGAAGCCTCTGAACAGTGAGATGGTGAATAGCCAATCCGCGTTGAGCCGCAATTAACATCACTTTGTCGAATGCTGTCTCACTATCGAGTTCGATCGGGTTAATTGTCACCGTCACATCCGCATTGTTGTGCAGCTGTTTGGTCTCTCGTGTGAGATTTTCTTTGAGAGCTATAATGTCAGTGATGGCCATCATGCGCGGCACGTCGGCTGTGAGCGACACAAACAGCGTATTGCCCACGGGGCGCACGCGCAGCTGTTCAACGCGTAATACCCCGTTCATGTTTTCAGCAAGTTTGCGAATATCGGCGGTTGCTCCTTCTGGCGCTTTGTCAAGTAATGTGCCGACAGTGTTGGCTCCCAGCTTCCATCCAATAAACGCGATAAAGACTGAGACCAGAAGCCCCGCCACAGCATCGGTCCATTGCCAGCCATACCATACGCCAATCAAACCAATGAGGGCAGCCAATGAGCTCCACATGTCCGATTCAAAATGCTGAGCATCTGCCGCCAAAGCTGCACTTGAAGTATCATTCGCTGTTTTACGTAAAGCGCGTGACCGATTGTAATCCACAATCATCGAAACAATGAGAATGCCCGTGGCCCACCATGTCACTTCAACTTCAGAATGACCGCTCAACAAACGAATAACAGCTTCATAGGTAATAAAAATAGCAGTGCCAATCAGCAAACCCGCTTCGAAAAGTGCTGCAACGCTTTCAATTTTTGCATGACCGAAATGATGATCATCATCAGCGGGTTTGTCAGACCAACTCACAGCAAACAGCGTTACAATCGTTGCAATCATATCAACAAGGCTGTGCACGGCCTCGGATAACATGCCCAATGAGCCGGTGAGAAGGGCAGCTGCAAACTTGAATATTGATAGTGCGCCGCTGGCCAGCACTGAAATAAGTGCCACCCGCTTTTTTTCAACATTGTGCTGGGAATGATCGTGAAACATAGCGTCCTTTTAACTGGCATAGCGGTTAAAACAAGTCAGGCCCTGTGCAAATCAACACAGCTGAGCTTAAGTTAGTCAATGTCTTCCGACACCATTGATTTGATCCCGAAAAAAACCGGTCGCCAGGCCGGTGCAATGACATTTGGCCTATTGTTCCTACTCGAGTCGTTGGTACGATCGTTCAATTCAGGCGTACTCAGCATTCAGGCTTATGATCTGCTGGGGTCCAGCCAAAAAGTCAGTGTGCTGAGCACGAGCATTTCTTTGTGCGTGCTGATAACAACGCTCTTCATGCCGCTGTTGTTTGCGCATATGCGCAGGCGTTGGGTTTATACGATTGGTGGTTTTGTAATGATTGCTGGCAGCTTGGCGTTGGCCAGTTACACCTTGCCCGGCCAAGTTGCGGGCGTTTTGCTGCGCAACAGTGGGTCCTCCATAATGAATGTGGCGTTACAACTTTATATTCTCGATCAGATCCGCATGGCCGATCTAACGCGCAGCGAACCAGTGCGTCTTGCTCTTTCCACTTTTGCCTGGGTGGTTGGTCCATTTTCTGGAGTTTGGCTTTATGAAAACTATGGTCCAGTTGCGCCGCAATTAGCGGCCATAGCAGCGGCGATACTGGTGTTGACCGTATTTTGGTATTTGCGTTTGCACGATAAAGTGAACCTGCCTTCAGGCACGGTGCAACCCTTTAATCCAGTCTCAAATGTCGCACGATTTGCAGCTCAGCCGCGATTGCGCTTGGCTTGGGCAATTGCTGCTGGTCGCTCCTGTTTCTGGGTCACATTTTTCACCTATGGTCCAATTTTGATGATTGAAGGTGGCCTAGGAAAACAAGCCGGCGGATATATTCTTTCGGGAAGCCAGTTGTTTTTGCTCACGGCGATCTTCTTTGGTGCCTTTGCAAAACGCGTCGGCGTGCGGGGAGTTATAACTTTGTGTTTCTCTATTATTTCAGTAGCGGCATTTTCTACGGGCCTTTTCGGAATTCATTCACCCCATGCGGCGGCGGCAAGCCTTTTGCTTGCCGCTTTTTTTGCTACAGGTATCGATAGTCTGGGCGGCATTCCTTATTTGCGTGCGGTGCGGCCCAATGAACGCCAACGCATGACGGCTGTGTATCGTACATTTATCGAATGTTCTGAACTTATCCCCGGGTTGATTTTTGCTTTGGCGCTTTCATATTTTGATGTGAGTATCGTTTTTGTCATTCTTGGCATTTGCCTGTCTAGCCTTGCTCTTCTAAGCTGGCACTACCTGCCCAAATCAATGTAACAAGGATAAAATAATGGCTAAGGCTATTCTAGTTATCGGCAATAAAAATTATTCATCATGGTCACTGCGCCCTTTCATGGCGATGGCCATGGCGGACATTGACTTTGAAGAGAAATTCGTTCGTTTTGGGGAACCTCGCTTTAGCCGCGAAATTAAAAAAATATCAAAGGCTGGCCGCGTGCCTGTGCTTTTGCACAATAATCTGACAATATGGGACACGATGGCCATTATGGAATATCTGGCTGAGACGTGGCCCAACCGCAATTTATGGCCAAAGAATAAGGCCGCTCGGGCATTGGCAAGGTCAGCTTGTGCGGAAATGCATTCAGGATTTCAAAACTTGCGCAATGATTGCCCTATGAACTTGCGAAGGCCGCACGGCCCGGTTCCGATGAGCACAGCTATTTTGGTAGAAGTGGCAAGACTCGAAGCCCTGTGGCGGCATTGCCGCATAACTCATGGGAAGGGTGGTCCATTTTTGTTTGGAAAATTCGGAATCGCCGATGCCATGTTTGCGCCCGTGGTGACACGCCTAGAAACGTTCGACATTAAAGTAGCCGTAGACACCCAGCATTACATGAACGCCGTGCTGGCCACCCCAGCCTTCCACGAGTGGAAAGCAGGAGCGTTAAAAGAGAAGTGGATTGTTGCCGAAGATGAGGTGGACTGAGCTTAGGCCAAGGAAACGCGGCCACCTGCATGACGAATAGCGCGGCCAGCGATTTCTAGCTCCAGCAGAATAGCCATGACTTTTTCGGCGGCGATGTCACTTTCACGAATGATATCATCTGTTTCAATCGCTGTGGGTGAAAGCAGTTCCAGAATGTGATCTCGTTCGGAGGTGACGAATTCAGCTTGCAGAGGGCTTGTTTCAATATTGCTCTCAAATAGCCTTCCATCTTGCGGGGCGCGCATGGATTGCAAGGCATCCAATACATCATCGATGGAGGTGAGCATGTTTGCGCCATCCTTGATGAGTTTGTTTGTGCCTTCAGAACGTGGATCAAGCGGTGAACCGGGCACCGCAAAAACTTCGCGGCCTTGTTCTGATGCAAAGCGGGCTGTGATTAACGAACCCGATCGTAAGGCAGCTTCAACGACAATCACTGCCCGTGCTATGCCAGAGATGATGCGGTTGCGGCGTGGGAAGTGTTCAGCTTTAGGGGCGGTGCCCGGCAACATTTCAGTGATCAACAAGCCACGCTCACCAATGAGGCGCTGCAATTTTTCATTCTCGGGCGGATAGAAATAATCTATCCCACTGGCAATCACCGCTGCGGTGTGGACCTCCACCGAGGCTTCATGTGCCGCCGTATCAATACCGCGGGCTAAGCCTGATACAACCAGCAGCCCTGCGTCAGTCAACGCGCGAGCAATGCTACGGGTGAATTTCATACCAATCGCAGAAGCATTGCGCGCACCCACAACGCCCACAGAATCTATATCGGCCAAATCTAAGTTCCCCATCACGCAAAGCAACGGCGGTGCGGAAGGAATGTGCTGCAGATAGGGTGGATAACCATGCTCGCCGATGGCCACAAATCGTGCATTCAGTTTTTGCGCTTTAGCCATATCCAGTTCTGCGGCATCGAGTGAGTAGATTTTTAAAGGACGCTTTAGTCCTCCGCGCAGCGAAATTTCCGGCAAAGCTTCGATCGCTTTCGTGGCAGTGCCATATCTTTGCAGCAGCTGCTGAAACGTAATCGGCCCCACATTTTCAGATTGGCTGAGGCGCAACCAGTTCAATCTTTCTTCGTCTGAAAGCTGGCGCTTTGTGTTCATGCGGTTTTCTTGAATGAGGATTTAGGTTCAGTATTGCTCAATAGACGCTGAATGTTGGCCCGGTGGGTCACCCAGATGGTCACAGCCAGCAAAGCCACAGCCAACCAAGAGACATTGTCAAAGAAATAAGAGGCTGGCGCCGCGACAAGGGCTGCGCAGAGCGCTGCGAGGGATGAAATGCGTCGCGCCCAAAATACGACAATCCACGCGATTAAACTGATGAGTGCAATAGGCCAAGACCACCCTAACAGCACGCCAAGGGCGGTGGCAACGCCTTTGCCGCCTTTGAAACCCAGCCATATTGGAAATATGTGTCCGGCGAGTGCGGAAAATCCGGCAAGCTCAGCCCCCAGTGAGCCAGCATACCATTTCGCAAATATCACTGGTACGGCTCCTTTTAACACATCGCAAAGCAGGGTGAGGGCTGCTATTTTTTTGTTACCGGTGCGCAAAACATTGGTGGCGCCAATATTGCCTGAACCGATATTGCGAATATCACCAAGTCCGGCTGCGTTGGACAACAGCAAGCCAAATGGAATTGACCCGCACAAATATCCAATCACGATCACAATAATATTCTGCATGGGCCCTCCAATCAGGGAGCGTAGGTGTAAACCGTGCGACCTGCAACCACAGTTTCAATGGCACGGCCTTCTAATGTTCTACGTTCAAAGGGCGAGTTTTTAGAGCGTGAACAAAGGCTTGCAGCATCCACCTTCCAACTGAGGTTAAGATCAACCAGAGTGAAATCAGCCGGAGCGCCTGCCTCCAAACGACCGCCTTCCAACCCCAGCAGTTTGGCCGGAACTTGAGACATAGCCTGAACCAGTCGCTCCAACGGCATGTTATCATTATGATAAAGCGATAATGCGGCACTTAACATTGTCTCCAACCCAATCGCACCAAAAGCTGCTTCGGCAAAGGGAAGCCGCTTGGTGTCGTCACTCTGCGGATCATGCGACGAGACAATCACATCAATCGTGCCATCGGCCACGCCAGCGACCAATGCGCGGCGGTGGGTTTCATCACGGAGCGGTGGCGAGAGTTTGAAGAAGGTACGATAAGCCCCAATATCATTCTCATTCAAAACCAGATGATTGATCGACACACCACACGA
>JANPGD010000051.1:0-15587 GCA_031423845.1 Hyphomicrobiales bacterium
ATCAAGGAACAAAATTTTGGGTTCATGGGCCAGCGCTTTAGCAATCAACACCCGCCGCTTCATGCCGCCCGAAAGCGTCATGATTTTTGCGTCTTTTTTATCCCAAAGCGAAAGCTGCTTCAGCACTTTTTCAATATGCGCCGGATCATCAGCCTTTCCGAAAAGTTGGCGGCTGAAGGTGACGGTATCCCAAACCGATTCAAAAATGCTGAGGTGTAACTCTTGCGGCACAAGCCCAATCACTTTCCGTGTGGCACGAAAATCAGTCACATTGTCATGGCCGTCCACCAGCACTGCACCGGAAGATTTATTCACAATCCCGCAGATCACGCTGATCAGGGTTGTCTTTCCAGCACCATTAGGGCCGAGCAAGGCAAATATCTCACCGCGCTTGATGTCGAGGGTGATTGAATTGAGCGCGTGAAAACCAGTTTTGTAAATTTTTGAGAGGTTATTGATTTGGATGATGGAGTTCATTTTAGCCCTTTACCATCATTCACTTCATTCAAACAAGCTCGACACACTTTCTTCACGGCTGGTACGGCCAATGGCTTCGCCTAGCAAGGATGCAATTGGAATGACCCTTATATTACGGGCCACTTTGACAGCCTCAGTGGGTTGGATAGAATCGGTGATTACCAAATTCTTCAATTTCGAATTCGTAATGCGTGAAACCGCCCCGCCAGAAAGAACGCCGTGGGTGATATAGGCGGTTACGTCTTTTGCCCCCTTAAGCAAAAGCGCCTCGGCTGCATTGCACAGAGTGCCGCCAGAATCCACAATGTCATCAATGAGAATGCATGACTTGCCATCCACTTCACCGATAATATTCATCACTTCAGATTCACCTGCCCGCTCGCGGCGCTTGTCAACGATGGCCAGTGGGGTATCGAGACGTTTAGCAAGGGCGCGGGCCCGTACCACACCGCCAATATCAGGTGAAACCACAACTGTGTTGGCAATATCCATATGCTGCTTAATATCGCGCACAAACACCGGGCCGGAGAAAAGGTTATCGGTTGGAATATCAAAAAAGCCTTGAATTTGCCCAGCGTGCAAATCAATCGTCAAAACGCGGTCGGCACCAGCGTGGGTGATGAGATTGGCCACAAGCTTGGCGGAAATTGGCGTGCGTGGGCCGGGTTTGCGGTCCTGTCGGGCATAACCGAAATAAGGGATCACCGCGGTAATGCGTTTGGCCGAAGCACGGCGCAGAGCATCAGTGATGATCAGCAGTTCCATCAAATTATCATTGGTAGGAAATGAGGTGGATTGGATGATAAACATATCCTGTCCGCGCACATTTTCTTGAATTTCAACGAATACTTCCATGTCGTTGAAGCGCTTCACCACAGCCTTGGTAATCGGCAAATTGAGGTATGAACATATGGCATCCGCCAGGGGTCGATTGCTGTTCCCTGAAACGATTTTCATCATGGAGTATTTCGCCCTTATGTCCCGCTGAATAGCGGCTCTATAACAACGCTTGAGCGCAAGTGCAAATCATGGCTGTTGATAGTTAACGGAAACCATCAATCAGTTTAAAAATACCCGTCGCGGCGGCCTGCGCTGCATAATTCGCATTCTCGCCCCAGCCTGCATCAAGCGAGCCTGCTGGCACTGCATTATTTTGCTTAATGTCGCCTAAGTCCTTGCCCTTGGGCGTGAGAACCCGCCAAACCAAATGCACCATTTGTTGGCCATTTTCAGCAGCATCAATTTTGATGGACCCTTGAAGTGTAAGCGCATCGGCCCGCTGGGACACTATAACTGGCCATCCCGCGCCCTTCAAAACTTTGCGCATTGCTTTGGTGAGTTCGCTGCCGCCGACACCCGTCACCGGCAATACGGCCACGGCTTTGATCACCGTATCACCCGGCTTTGGTTCGGCAGACGGTTGCGGTGGTTCCGGAGTTGCATGTGTATCGGCGAGCACTGGGGCTGCCGTCACTTGCGGACCGTTCAGAGTTTCGAGATCAATGTCTTTCTCGGCACCCGGCCCCGCTTTCACCAAAGCCTCCCATGGTGGGCGCACCAATGAGTCTGATGCAACGGTCAAAGGTTCATCTTTTGACAGGGGCAATTGCGGTCCAGCGCAAGCCGTCAAAAACATAAGGCTGAAGGTTAGAAATAATTTATTCATTGCTCAACGCGATTGTTGAAATCAACCGACCATAATCTTTTTCATTGCGATGCGTTGCACGGCGATAGCTGAAAAAGCGCCTCTCGTCTGCGTAAGTGCAAAGCGCTAAATCATGCACCTGCCCCAAACCGAACGCTTTCATTCTGTCTGTCAAATAACATGGTAAATCAAACATATAATGGCCAAACTTAAGAGATGATATGAAGTATTTTTGATTGGTAGAATCAGCTTCTAAAAATGGTTTCGGGAATTCTGGTCCCACTTCGTAAGCCGTCTGCGAAATGGTTGGCCCAAGCACCGCAACTATATTTTTACGCGCGGCACCAAGCTTTTCCATGGCCAAAACTGTGGCATCAGTAATGCCAGAAACAGCACCTTTCCAGCCCGCATGACACGCACCAATCACCCGAGCTTTCTCATCGGCAAATAACACTGGGCCACAATCTGCCGTCAGAACCCCAAGTGCCAATCCGCGCGTGCGCGTCACTAAACCATCCACTTTTGGCCGCTCTGAAAATGGCGCTTCAACCACTGCAACATCAGCGCCGTGAACTTGAAAAGCCGAGACCAAAGAGACCAAATGTGTTGGCTGAACAGCTAAAGCATCAGCAACTTTGGCGCGGTTGCGGCCAACGGTTTCAATGTTGTCACCAGACCCTAATCCACAATTCAACGACGAGAATATACCCGTCGAATATCCACCTTCCCGCGTGAAAAATCCGTGGGAAATACCCGAGAGTTGAAGTGGTGCAGCAGAAATCATGAAGCCTCGAATGGATAAATTTGTGGGGCACCCTTTTGCACCACACACGTCACTTTGAAAAGCTCACCCATTTGCGTGGGTTCAATAAGGCGGCGCGTGGCCGCCAGAAAATTACTCCGTGCCTCACCTTGAAGTTTTACAGCCAGTTTCTCCGTGCGCATTTCAATGCCCATGGCCTTTAAGAATTTTCCTTGAGTGAGCGTAGGCGAGCCACTCAACTTTGCGAAATCCACATGCGCCGTAATATCCACCTCGCCCGGCGCATCGAAAATACTACAAAACTCATGTTTCCGCATGGTCTGCAACGTGTCGCCCGCTGCCGATTGCACATGGCCATAATCAATGATCAACGCAGCGCCACCACAAGCTTCAATGCGCTCGGAGATTTCATCAGCAATAATTTGCGAAATCGGCGATGCCTCATAAATGCCATCCTCCCCCTCAAGTGGAAGCGATGGGACAAGACCCATTTTTAATTTACCCTGAGAAACACCTACATAACGTTCAAAACTCTGGCCGCCACGAATTTCATACTGTTTCACCGGCAAAGCATCAAAAAACTCATTGGCCACAAACAGCGTTGGCATGTTAGGCAAGCCATCAATACTGGTGTGCCATGTCACATGAGCATCCAACTTCTCCCGTTGCAGCTTTTGCAACACGGGGCTCATTTCAACCATGTGAACTTCAACGGCCAACATAAATTCTGTTGAAGCCTTAGCAGCCCGCAACAGATCAGCCATCAATGTGCCGCGTCCCGGCCCAAATTCCACCAATGCACAAGGCGATGGTGAGCCAAGGCTCATCCATGCATTTACACACCACACACCGATCATCTCGCCAAACACTTGGCTAATCTCAGGAGAGGTTGTGAAATCCCCTGCCGCCCCAAATGGGTCACGCGTCATGTAATAGCCATGCTGCGGATGGCCGAGACACAAACCCATGTAGCGATCAAGCGGCATAGGGCCTTCGGCCTCAATCATCTCGATGATAATTTTTTCAAGTTTTGTCACGCGATCGCCACAACAACCAAATGCCAACAATGACCAGCGGCAAGGAAAGCACCATGCCCATGGTTACAAACCCCGTGAGATAGCCAAGCTGCACATCAGGCACGCGGAAAAGCTCTACAAATATTCTTGACACACCATAGCCCAATGCAAACACGCCAGACGCCCATCCGGGTTTAGCCAACCCGTCATATTCATGGGTAACAACACGTACCATAAAAAACAAAACCACACCTTCCAACAGCGCTTCATAAAGCTGGCTGGGATGACGGCCAAATGTTTCTCCAGGAAAAATCACCGCCCACGGCACATCGGTAGCACGGCCATAAAGTTCGGCGTTGATGAAGTTGGCAATCCGCCCCAAACCTAAACCAACCGGCACCGAAGCTGCTCCCAAATCTAACATGCGGTCGAGCGTGGTGCCGATTTTTCGGCCATAAAAATAGCTCGCAATTACGACCCCTATAAAGCCACCATGGAACGACATTCCACCATCCCAAACCTTAAATATATCAAGAGGATGTTCAAAATACTTCATGGGATTGTAGAGGAGCACATAACCCAATCTTCCTCCACCCACCACGCCTGCAAAAAACCAAATAAACATATCGTCAATTTGCTGCTTGGTCATGGTTGGCTGTTGCCCAAACCACAAAGCAGGATTGGCCACCAGTTTTTTCATATACCAGCTGGCAAACAGCAACCCACCCACATAAGCAAGGCCATACCATTTCACCACGAAGGGACCATAGTCGATCAGGTTCGGGCTAATATTGGGAAATGAAATCGCAGCAATCATAAGGAAACCCTCTGCCCGAATGCACAGATTCTTGCAACAGCACTTGAAGATTGGATCGATAATCACTAGCTAGGAAATAACAAAGGAACATCATCATGCCCGCCACATCTTCCCGCTTTTTTGACGAACTCGCCAAGCTGATGACCAACGCTGCTGGTGCCGCCTCCGGTGTGCGCAAGGAAGTGGACAGCTTGGTGCAAACCCAAGTGGAACGCGTGCTCAATAATTTGAATGTTGTAAAGCGTGAAGAATTTGATGTGGTGCGTGAAATGGCCGAAAAGGCCCGCATGGAAAATGACAAGCTTGCGACTCGCATTGCTGAACTTGAGTCGAAGTTAAAAGCCAGCAGTTAAATTCATGTGGAAGAATCAGTGCTGCCATTGCTGCAGGCCTGTTGCTCCATCACATTCACCTCATCAGCGAGAATGATTCGTCCGCTGACTGAGGAATTTTGAATGACGGCTTTTGCGCCATACACGAACCCACTCGACCGCGTAGAGCGCTTGGCTGAAAGCCACCATTGGAATGTGGACCGCACCAATGACCATGAAGTGGTGATGCTGGTGGGCGGCGGTTGGGCTGATCTCAATTTGTCATTCACGTGGCGTGATGATTTGGAGTCGCTGCATTTTGCCTGCATCCTTGATCTCAAAGTTCCTGAAAAGCGGCGTGATGAAGTGGCAAGATTGCTCGCCATCATCAACAGCCAAATGATGCATGGTCATTTCGATCTGTGGTCCAATGATGGATCAATTGTTTATCGTTACACTTTGCTGTTAGCAGGTGGTGCCCAAGCCAATGACGCACAATGCGAGGGCATTATTAGCATCGGCGTTGAATCCGCCCAGCGTTATTACCCTGCAATTCAATTCGTCATCTGGGCTGGCCACAGCGCCGAAGACGCATTAGAAAATGCCATGTTAGAAACACAAGGTGAAGCATGAGCATTAATCTCAAAGGCACATTGGTTTTGGCCGGTGCTGGCAAAATGGGCAGCGCCATGTTGGAAGGCTGGCTGAAGGCGGGCGCCGATCCAAAAAAAATCGTCGCCATAGATCCCATGCCACCTAAAGAAGTGCTGGAGCTTTTGGCCCACCACAACATTCGCCACAATCCACCCATCGCCTCAATCATTGATGCAGAGGTTATTGTGGTCGCTGTAAAGCCACAGGTGATGGAAGATGTGTTGCCGAATTTAGTGGGTCTGAAATCTTCGCGTCCAGTGATCCTCTCGGTGGCCGCTGGAAAAACCATCGCCACCTTCGCAAAACATTTTGGGGAAGACGCTGCGATCATCCGCACCATTCCCAACACGCCAGCCGCAATTGGCCGTGGCATCACAGCCATGTCAGCCAATGCCCATGTTTCCAAATCGCAAATGGAATTGGCCGCAGCGCTTTTGGATTCCACAGGTGAAGTGGTCACCGTTGAAAATGAAAGCATGATTGATCTGGTCACCGCAGTTTCCGGGTCTGGCCCTGCTTATGTTTTTTACCTAACAGAATGCTTGGCCAATGCGGGTGTGAGAATCGGTCTACCCGCTAACCTTGCCATGCAACTGGCCAGAGCCACCGTAGCGGGTTCTGGGGAATTGATGCGACAAACAGGCATTGATGCTGCAACCCTTCGTCAAAACGTTACCTCGCCTAACGGCACTACTTATGCTGCACTTCAAGTGCTGATGGCTGATGATGGAATGAAACCGTTGTTTGAAAAAGCTATCGCTGCTGCCGCTCATCGTTCGAAAGAGCTGGCGCGTTAATGGCTGAAATCACCTTCGCCGATTTTGAAAATGTCGATATCCGCGTCGGCACTATCATCGGCGTCGAACCGTTTCCGGAGGCAAGAAAGCCGGCATTCAAATTAAAAATCGATTTTGGTGGCGTGATCGGTGTTAAAAAATCATCTGCCCAAATCACTAAGCATTATACAGTTGAAATTCTACTTGGCCGCCAAGTGGCCGCCGTAGTAAATTTTCCGCCGCGCCAAATTGGGCCCTTCATGTCAGAGGTTCTCACTCTTGGATTTCCCGACGACGCAGGTGGCGTCGTACTCATTGGCCCAAGCCTTGCCGTGCCCAATGGTGGTAAACTTTTTTAGCACTTGTTTGCCTTTCTCCCCTGCTCTAGCCTTACTCACGCAAGGTGCCAGCGCAAGCTGGAGAATCGGGAATGCAGTTCAATTCTGCAACGTGCCCAACGCTGTAAGGTGGACGAAACGACAAAGCCATTTGCCCCTTTAGCAGAGAAGGCGTCGGATCGGTTGAAGCCTAAGTCAGAAGACCGGCCTTGCATCAATCGAGGTTCCGTTTGGAAAGCGGTGCCACAGATGATGTTGATGGGGACCAAAGATGCCACAGATTTCTAGCGATTTGGCGCACGCTGCGCCATTCAATTCTGATGATAAAGATGCGGTTTACAAGGCCATTTTCACACGCCGCGATGTGCGCAGCCAATTTTTACCTCGCGACATCCCCGATGAGGTTTTAAACCGATTATTGTTGGCCGCCCACCATGCGCCATCGGTGGGTTTCATGCAGCCATGGAATTTCATTGTTATCAAAGCGACAGAAACCCGAAATCGTATCAGCGGAGCTTTTTCAAAAGCCAATGCTGAGGCCGCTGAACTTTTCGGAGATAGCCGTAAAGCGCTGTATGGCGCATTGAAACTTGAGGGCATAAAACAAGCCCCAGTCAATCTTTGTATCACGTGTGATCGAGAGCGCGGAGGTCCTGTGGTTCTAGGCCGAACCCATAACCGCGACACTGATCTTTATTCAACCGTCTGTGCGGTACAAAATTTGATGTTGGCCGCAAGGGCTGAAGGCATTGGTGCAGGTTGGGTTAGTATTTTTAATGAGGCCGAGATTCGAGAAATCCTTGCGCTGCCCGATCATATAGTTCCAGTGGCCTATCTGTGTTTGGGTTATGTAGAAGAGCTTTACCAAAAGCCAGAATTAGAAGCGAAGGGTTGGCGCAATCGCCTCGATTTACAATCTCTTGTATTTCACGACCGTTGGGGCGAAAAAGACGGCGCACAGGTTTAGTTTTTGCAGGAGAACTCCGTGTCTACTATTACAACCATTGCCGAGTTAGAAGACGTTTACAACATCAAGCCAGCGCTTGCATCGACGGCAAAAGAGATTGACTACATAGCACCCGTCTATCAACGTATGATCGAAATGTCGCCCTTTGTTGCGTTGGCTACCATCAGCCCTGAAGGTTTGGACTGCACCCCGCGTGGCGATCTTGCCGGATTTGTAAGGGTGCTTGATTCCAAAACTCTGGCCATGCCAGACAGGCGCGGCAACAACCGTGTTGATAGCTTGCGCAATATTGTAGCTGATCCACGGGTAGCTCTTCTATTTTTAATCCCTGGCAGCGGCACCACATTCCGCGTGAACGGCAGTGCCTACCTGACAACTGATCATGAACTTTGCCAATCATTCGCGGTGGAGGAAAAACCACCACGCTGTGTGATCATTGTAAAAGTTGAAACTTGCTACTTCCAATGCGCGCGCGCCATTTTGCGTTCTGGCTTGTGGGATCCTACGAAGTTTATAGCCAAGGATGCTATACCAAGCACAGGCGATGTTTTAGAATCTCTCACCAAAGGTGAAATCAACGCTGCGGACTATAACAATGAATGGCCCGGCCGTGCCAAAGCCAGCATGTGGTAAAACTCAAAGCGGAATTCTAATCGCCACGCGAAGGCCGCCCATAGGGCTATCTAACAATTGAATATCACCGCCGTGACCTTGGGCAATATCAAGAGCGATGGCCAGCCCCAAACCAGTTCCTGACTTATCCAAATTGCGGGCTTCATCTAAACGCACAAACGGCCGAAATACATCTTCGCGATTATTTTTCGGAATGCCAGGGCCATTGTCATCAACATAAAGCCACAAGCGATCATCCAAAGTTTCCCCAGAAACTTTCACCTGTTTTCCATAACGCACGGCATTACCAACAATGTTTGTGAGCAACCGACGAAACGCATTCGGTTTCAGCTGTATTGATATTTGTGGGAGTTTTTCAGTTTTAATCTCAGCTGACTCTCGTTGAAAACTTTGCAGCACTGATTGCACAGTGTCGGGCACGAAAACCTGCGAGGAACTTTCGCCACCATCGCCGCGAACGAAAGCCATGTAATCTTCCAGCATTTGCTGCATTTCGTTAACGTCTTCGCGCAAGGGTTTGGCAAGCGGGTTATTTCCCAATGCTGCGAGCTCAAGCTTGAAGCGCGTCAAAATAGTGCGCAGATCATGGGAAACACCAGCCAACATTGTGGTGCGTTGTTCAACGTGGCGCGCAATGCGGCGTTTCATATCAATGAAAGCTTCACCAGCCAGTTGAACCTCAGTGGCACCGCGCGGTCTGAACTGACCGACTTCCCGACCTTTGCCAAACTCTTGGGCTGCTTTTGTAAGATCCAAAATCGGCTTAATTTGATTGCGCATGAAAACAACCGCGATGGCTAGAAGTGACAATGTTGAAAGCACCATGAATGATAACATCAACGGCGTGCCCACAGCATGGGCACGGTCGGCATCCACTGCAGTTTGAAAAATCAAACCCTTTTCCACTTCAACCCGTATTTCAACTTGACCATTTGCAGCAGAGCTATTGACCCAATAGTTTCGTTCAGATTCTGTGCTGAGATAATATTTAATCTTTGAGTCGAACAAAGAAAACCAAGGCGAAGCCAATGACGCTGGTAATTCTTCGCCACGCTTATACTCAAAATTCATGCGCAGCTTCTGTTGCGCCAAGAGCTTGATATCATCCAAAGCATGATCGGATTTATCGGAGCGCTCGTAAAGCGTAATCAACAAGCCAATTTCGTTGGACAATGATCGCGCCAGAACTTTGGTCACATTGTCCCAGTAGCGTTCGATGATCACACCCGTCATCAGCAACTGCAGCAACACCACAGGCGTAATCATTATCGCTAACGCACGGCCATAAAGCCCATGCGGTGCATAAGTTTCCAAAAAATTATTAAACCGATCATAAAGCCGCTGGCGCATTATGATGTTCCGTCCACGTATAATGTATAACCAGCACCGCGCACAGTTTGCAGATACTTAGGGTTAGCAGGATCGGCTTCGACCTTCTGCCGCAGCCGATTAATTTGCACATCAACGCTGCGCGCACTGTCTTCGCCACCGGATTGCGCCAATTGTAATCGGCTGACAGGGTTGCCTGAATTCTGCACCAACAAACGCAAAATGTCTTTCTCCCGTGAGGTGAGACGTACCGAGACACCCGCGCGCAAGAGTTCACCAAGGCTCATGTTGAACTGACAATCGCCAAACGAAACGTCTCGCGGTTGATCAACTTTGGGCGCTGAGCGACGCAGCAGGCTTTGGAGGCGCAACAACAATTCTTGTGGCTCGAATGGCTTGCTCAAATAATCATCGACGCCCATAGTGAGACCCGCAATTCGGTCTTGCGTTTCTGCCAAGGCAGACAGCATGAGAATGGGAACTGCGGAACCACCAACGCGCAAACTGTTGGCCAATGAGAGCCCTGTCTCTCCCGGCATCATCACATCTAAAATCATCACATCAAAGACAATGCCGCGCAGACGTTCGCGGGCTTCTTGCGCTGAACCAGCGAGGGAAACGACATAGCCACTGTCCATGAGATAGTTGCGCAACAATTCACGAATGCGCCGATCATCGTCTACGATGAGGATGTGGTAGGACTCACTCAACGGCCGTTCCTCAATCTTAATATCCAATCTGAAGCGATATCACGATTTTTAGGGCTGATGAGATGCAGCAACATTTCGTGGAATCCGGCACTACCAGTTTCAGCCGCGGCGCGTTGAAAGCGAGCGATTTGCGGTGCGATTAATTTTTGCCGTAATGCCTCACCTTTGTCGGTCAGATGTAGCAGGCGTTGGCGTCGATCAACCTCGCCTTCCTTCTGAAACACATAGTCCTTGTCAATCAGCTCCTTCAAAACCCGCGCCAAACTTTGTTTGGTGATTTTCAGGATGTCCAAGAGGCTGGCAACAGTCAGCCCAGCGTCGCGCCCGACAAAATGCAAAATGCGGTGATGGGCGCGGCCAAAGCCAAGCTCTTCCAGAATCTCATCCGGATCAGACACAAAATCGCGATAGGCAAAAAACAATAGCTCAACCAAGGCCACAGCTTCTGCTTCGCTCAGGTTCTGCTTCTTATTTATGTCAGTCATATTGACATATATTCCATCTGTGTTAGCCTTCGATACCGTGCAATGCAGAATAGATTAGGAGATTTCAATGTCCATCATTCCTTTTGATCAACGCGATGGTTCCATCTGGTTCAATGGCGAAATCATTCCATGGAAAGATGCGAAAGTGCATGTGCTCACCCATGGCCTGCATTATGGTTCATCTGTGTTTGAAGGTGAGCGCTCCTATGGTGGCAAAATATTCAAATCGAAAGAACACACCCAGCGCTTCCGCAAATCCGCAAATATCTTGGATTTTGATCTTCCGTATACGGATGATGAAATCAACGCTGCTAAGGACGAAGTTGTAAAGCTGGCAGGCGGCGGCGATCAATATGTGCGCCCTGTTGCCTTCCGTGGCTCAGAAATGATGGCTGTTTCCGCGCAGAATAATAAAATCCATGTGGCCATCGCCACTTGGGCTTGGCCTTCCATGTTTGATCCGGAAACTAAAATGAAGGGCATCAAACTCGACATTGCCGAATATCGCAGGCCAGATCCCATGTGCGCACCCGTTCATGCCAAGGCCGCTGGTCTTTATATGATCTGCACCATCTCCAAACACAAAGCCGAAAAGAAAGGCTATGCCGATGCCATGATGCTTGATTGGCAAGGCCGTGTGGCCGAATGCACTGGTGCCAATATCTTCTTCATCAAAGATGGTGCTATCCACACGCCAATCGCCGATTGCTTCTTGAACGGCCTCACACGGCAAACCGTGATTGCAATTGCCAAAGCCCAAGGCATGGAAGTGATCGAATCTCGCATCATGCCAGAAGAACTGTCGACCTATAACGAGTGCTTCATCGTGGGCAGCGCTGCGGAAGTGACACCAGTTGCCGAAATCGGCCCCTATAAATTCACCCCCGGCAACATGAGCCGCACGTTGATGGATGCCTATTCAATGGCGGTGCGGGCATAAAACTATTCGACTTAGCTAAAACTTCGCCCTAGTTTCCCTTATGGAGATTGGGGCATGAAGCTTTTAAATCAAATGCTATCGCGCATTATCAAGGTGGGAACCCTTGAGGTTGAGGATGCCAGCGGTTCTGTTCACGTTCATGCTGGCAGTCCATTGCCGTTCGTTCGGGTTAAATTGCACGACCCTGCGCTCTATAAAATGCTCTATCTGAAGCCTGAGATGGCAGCGGGCGAAGCATATATGGATGGTAAGCTCACCATCGAGAAAGGCACATTAAAGGACTTCATCACCTTATTTGGCTTAAACCAAGGCACGCCGCTCAGTCCACCCGCAGGTGTTATCTTTTCTTTTCTGGCCAACAAATTGAAATCAGCTGTTCAAGAAAACACGCTGCTGCGATCAAAGCAAAACGTTCAGCATCACTATGATATTTCGAATGAGCTCTATAGCCTTTTCCTAGATAAGGGATTGAATTACTCTTGCGCTTATTATCGAACACCTGAGGACACGCTAGAAGTCGCTCAAGAAAATAAGCTGCGCCATATCGCTTCTAAAATGAACATTAAACCTGGGCACAAAATCTTGGATATTGGCTGCGGTTGGGGCAGCATGAGCATTTATTTGGCGCAGAATTTTGACGTGGACGTCTTAGGCGTAACGCTCTCTGTAGAGCAATTAAACGTCGCCCAGCAGCGCGTCGAAAAACTTGGGCTTAGCCATAAAGTGCGATTCGAATTGCGTGACTACCGCCATGTTCAAGGCCAATTTGACCGCATCGTTTCGGTGGGAATGTTAGAACATGTTGGGCTTAAATCTCTTCCCGAATATTTCCATTATATTGCACATTTTTTGACGGCCGATGGCGTTGCACTCATCCATTCTATTTGTCGCAGTGACGGCCCCGGCACAGCGGCCCCTTGGCTGAAGAAGTATATCTTTCCAGGCGGCTATTCTCCTGCTCTGTCCGAAGCGGTGGCTGCTGTTGAAAAAACCGGCCTCTGGATTACCGACACTGAAATATGGCGTCTGCATTATATGCATACCATTGCAGAATGGAGCAAACGCTTTGCTCAAAACCGCGTACGCGCAGCCGAGATGATGGGTGAACGATTCTGCCGCATGTGGGAATTTTATTTGGTGACCAGCGAGGTGAGTTTCCTGCACTTCCACCACGTGAATTTCCAAATTCAACTCACCAAATCACTACAAACTCTACCGTTGCAGCGCGACTATATGTTTGAGATGGAGAATCAGCTTCTCAAAAAGTAATCTGATGCCATGGCCGAAACTGATCTCTACCTTCCGGTAAAATTACTGCTTGAAGCCCAGGGCTATACCGTCAAAGCCGAGATCAATTCTTGCGATGTGGTGGCCATGCGAGAGGGTGATCCACCTGTTATTGTGGAACTGAAAACCGGCCTCACGCTGCAACTTCTGTATCAAGCTATGGACAGACTCACCCTCACTGATGCAGTTTATGTGGCGATTGCGCGGCCCAAGCGCCCTGTGCCGCCCGAAGCTGTGAAGCTCATCAAGCGCCTTGGTCTTGGGCTGATTATAGTTGCAAGTTCTGGCAGTGTTGATGTGATGGCGGACCCAGCACCCTATGCGCCTCGCCATCATGCCAAACGCAAATCCGCATTGCTCAAAGAATTTCAGCGCCGCCAAGGTGATCCCAATACCGGAGGTTCCACGCGAACGAAATTGATGACGGCCTATAAACAAGATGCGCTGCGCTGCCTTGCCCATTTGCACAAACATGGCCCCACCAAAATCTCAGAACTCAAGAAGCTAACTAAAGTTGAGCGCAGCGCTACAATTCTGCGCAGCGACTATTATGGCTGGTTTGTGAAGCAGACACGCGGGGTTTACATGCTGACCGATCAAGGCGTTGCGGCGGTTTCCAGTTTTGCAATCGAGATCACAGCTCTGAAGCTATAGTCCCCTCACGCTGAGATAGCATATAAGAGCGGTGGTTCACCAATTGGAATCACTCTCATCACTTCTCCCCGAGACGTCATTCCCGCGCAGGCGGGAATCCAACTTTGGCCAAGTGTTTGCGTCTCAAGTTAGATTCCCGCCTGTGCGGGAATGACGGATTAGAGTTGTATTGATTCCATTAAAGAACATACTGCTCTAGGTTCTTGTATCGACTTCTGGTTCGTCAATTTTCTTGCCGTCTTCATGCCAGATTTCAGCTTTCATACCCTGCTTTCGAAATTCAGCAGCTTTTTCGCGCGCTTCGTTCCAGTCTTTGGCATTAGCCAAAACTGAACCTTGGCCTTTTTCATCTAGCAATGCTCGAACTGTGTACATGAAAACCTCTTTTGCTTAGAGTTTAGCATATAGGAATTGAATTGCAGATGCGATAGCCTGTTAAGATTACTTAGATTCAAACTAGAGCCGTATGTTTTTTGATGGAATCATTACAACCCTAAACCGTCATTCCCGCGCAGGCGGGAATCTAACTTGACACACGCACTAAGCCAAAGTTGGATTCCCGCCTGCGCGGGAATGACGGTCGTGAAGTGGTTCCGTCAAAACTCATAAAGCTCTAAAACACTTCCCAACCTTCAAACTAGAGGCAGAGTTGCGATTTTGGAATTTGAACTCGAAGTTTCTCGTCTGAAATAAGAGTCCTCATCCTACGCATTTTTGCGGTATTATGGCGCAAACGCCACTGGCGGTTTAACCAGCCGTCACCACCTCCGGCAAGGGGGTGAGTGATGGGTTGACGCACGAGATTGACTATTGGATTAATTGGGATTGTCTTTTGCCTAAGTATTTTCCCAGTAAGAATCTGGGCCATCGGGGTCGAAGCGAACGCTGGCGTCACCATCAAAGATCATACGATAGCAAAAACGAGATTTGTGGGGTCGACTGCTGGAACCAGTGTAGAAAATGTATCCAATGATATAGATTTCGCTTTCTCCCATGAGAACTTTTCTTATTTTATCTGCATCAATTCTTGTTGCAGCAGGCTTGCCGACACTTCCATACCAACCACCTACAGCGATGATGAACCTTGTTGCAATTGGGCTTACATACTGAGGATTGGCTGGGAGTATGCTGACAATTTCGTAATTAACACACGCATCTGTGAGAAACGCTGGGCTGCGTCCATAATTGACCGTCCTGTAGTCAATATAGATAGAGACCATCCCATCAATATCTGGTGGGGATGTGATTCCCTTAACTTTGATTTCGGATATGAGCATGTGAGGTCTCTCCGTTTCAGAAAGGATGTTCACGGTATTCCGAGTTTCACGCAGCAACCCAATAGTTGCCCATGCCAATACGCCAGTAAAAACGGTCAAAGCCAAGGTGTAGAGAGCGATAGGATCACTTGTCGTACGCTCCCACACGGATTCGTTTTTCTTCTCCCCATCGCATTTGCAATCGGACTCGGTGGGGCGGCTTTGGTTGACAAGGTGGGAGTGAGGAAAGTAAGTCGCCTCAAAGCTGCCACCGAGGATAAAACCGCTCGCGGCAATCAGAAAGACAATCGGATAGAAAAACCGTCCCATAAGCTCCTCGCGCCCTAAATATCCTCTAGCCTTATACCATCAAGTTCAAGGGCTGCTAGACAACCCAAGAAGAATGTTGCGGCAAACGTCCCACGGCTGATCTTGTTGGCAATCGAGACCGCAGCTCTGAAATTATAATCCCCTCACGCTGAGGTGCGAGCACTTGCGAGCCTCGAAGTGCCTCGCTGCCAGCAACCCT
>JANPGD010000052.1:0-24154 GCA_031423845.1 Hyphomicrobiales bacterium
GCCAAGGAATTCATGTGCATCGGTGCCACCCCCCCTTATGATCATCCGCATGTGTTTATGGATATGGGCCAGTCGAGCGAAATAATCTGCCCCTATTGCTCCACATTGTATCGCCACAGCAAATCCCTAGCCGCTGGCACCTCATCCCCCGCTGAAGCCGAATGGCACGAAGCAGCAGCTTAACGGCCTCTGAAGCGCGGCGCATTGCTTTAGCGGCGCAAGGTTTCGGTCAACCGAAAACGGATGACGTTTCAAATTGGACCGCGCAGAAACGCGAATTGAAACGGCTGCATTTGTTGCAAATTGACAGTGTGAATGTGCTCACGCGCTCGCACTATCTGCCGCTATTTTCGCGGCTCGGCAATTATGACCGCGCCGCTTTGGATAAGCGAACACTGAACCATACGAATCGCCAAGCCTTTGAATGCTGGGCCCATGAGGCCAGCTTGGTGCGCATGGAACTGCATCCGCTGATGCGTTGGCGCATGAACCGGGCGCTCAAGGGTGATGGCATTTACAGGTCCATGGCCCATTTCGTTCACACCGAAAAAGCCTACCTCAAGAATGTTTTGAAGTTCGTCGCATCCCATGGCCAAACAGCGCAAAGTGATCTCCCTGACAAATCCAAAGGCGAGGGCGGCTGGTGGGGTTGGAGCAAGGGCAAACTGGCATTGGAAACGCTGTTCGCGCAAGGCTTGCTCACTACATCAAAGCGCGAAAGCTTCGAGCGCTTTTATGATTTGCCCGAACGGGTTATCCCAGCCGACGTTTTAGCCCTGCCCGCACCATCCGAACGCGACAGTATGATCCAACTGATGGACTTGTCTGGCCAAGCGCTAGGCTTAGGCACCGCCTTCGATTTGCGCGATTATTTTCGCCTCCCCGTTGCTGATGCCAAGCGGGCACTGGACGATGCGGTAGATGCGGGAATTCTGATGCCTGTGTCCGTGGAGGGTTGGAAGCCGCAAGCCTATCTGCATCGCAACGCAAAAATACCCCGCAAAATTGAAACCTCCGCCCTCGTCACCCCATTCGATCCCATTTGCTGGGACCGTGACCGCACCGAACGCCTGTTCAACTTTCACTATAGAATAGAGCTCTATACCCCTCAACCTAAACGGAAATTTGGGTATTATGTGTTGCCATTTCTGATGAATGAAGGCTTCGCTGGCCGCGTGTGCTTTAAGGCTGACCGTGAAACCGGAACCTTGCGCGCCAATGCCATCCATCACGAAGAATTTGTAAATTCCGATGAGGTGGCTGAAAAGCTAGCCTTTGAACTTAAGCGCATGGCGCGTTGGTTAAACTTGCCCAATATTGAAGTCAAAAAATCCGGAAATCTTTCGGCACAGCTATCGCGGCATTTTTAAGTTAAGCAGCCCGAACCAAATCGGCCTTGAGCTGACGCGCAATTTTGCGAATGCGGTCTTGGCCATAGCGGCCCAAATATTCAATTTGCTTGGCACGATCAGCCGAACCCATATTTTCATAGCGGGTCATTAAAGCTTCCAAAACGCGGCGGCCAAAACCTTCGGAATCCAACGGCAAACCTTCGTCCTTGGCTTCATTGCGCACATCACAAGCGGCTTTCAAAATGCCAAAGCAGGATTGTGGCAAGCCTGATTTATTAAAGATCGATTTGAACGAAACTTGCGAACGCGAATACATAATTTCTGCTGCCCGCGAGGCGCTATTCCCTGAAAGATGAGCAAGTGCCCCTTCCACCACAGCCATCTCACCGATCGATGCTGACCGTACAATCAGCGCCGGTGTGAGCATGTTTTTCGCTGCTAAAAATGAAGTCGCCCGCGCCCGCTCGGAAGGATCGGCATCAATCAAAATCCGCAAAATCGCATTGTCTTCAGCATCGGCAACGAGCTCTGATGCATCATTAGCGGGAACCCAATTTTTTTCGGCCATTAATTGACGCATGCGGCTTGCCGTGCGTTTGGCTTGGGTAATGCGAATATCTAAAGGCAAATCTGGCTCGGCCAGCAGGCGCTCCATCACTTCTGCATTTTGGCCAAAGCGCTCATAAAGAATATGGTGATCAGCAGCTTCAAGTTGAACCGCGTCATTATCCATCAGCGCCACTGCGGTGGCCATAGATGAGAACTTGATGATGTAAGCTGCGGCTTCAGCTGTGATGTCGCTGCGGCCAGCCACAGTGGCCTGCCGTGGCACATCGCCTACACGCAGCACGGCCATCATGTGCCACGCATTGAGAGCGGGTGTGAGCGACAGGAATGGAAGTGAAATAACATCATCATCAGCGATGATCGAAAATACGATATCGGCATGGATTTTAGGTTCTGAGGACAATTCTTGCGCCAAAACAGAACGCACTTCTCGCGCAGGATCAACAGTCAATTTTAGGATAACCGGCACCACTTGTTCACGTTCGAATGTTGGTGTTTCTTCATCACACAGCAACATCGATAACTGGCGTGCTAAAGCAATACGTGCTTCCAAATCGCCCTCTTCCAGCACCGCCAGAAAAACCGACACATCTAAGCCAACTTCTGCAATTTCACCCATAACCAACACCAACTAAACTGTTTACAGAGCTGACGTTAAGATTGAAGCGTTAACAATCGGTTCATTATACAATTTAAGGTTTTAGTAACACATGTGGCACGTTAATGCACCAACACGCCCGCTTGTTCGAGTTTAAACTGAATAAGTTCGCGATCGACTGGCATCATTAAAAAATCAGCGGCCCCTTGCATAATGGTCTCACCCATTGCTGCAATGTCGGGTTGATTTGCGTAAAGTATCACGATGGGGCGACGTGTAATGTGACCTTGATATTTTACAAGCCGCAAAAATTCTTTCACTGCGGTCACGCCTGAAGCTTCCATCACCACCACATCGGGGCGGCGTTCATGGCAAAACCGAATGCCTTCCTCGGCACCCGAACGTTCATCACAATTAAGTCCCAACCCATTCAAAATCTGCAACATCCGTTGCCGCTCATTCGGGTTTTTATCGATCAAAAGACAGTTGACCATTTCACTTCACTCTTCTTTGCACACCACGTGGAATTGCACGTAAAGCGAGTCCTGACTCCGAGATGGTTAACGACAGGTTAAGCAAGTTATCCACAGCTTTTAAACAGGGCTTAACCTTATGTAAAATAAAGAAATAAGTGATATACCCACAGACTTATCAACTAAGGCGAAATTGCGGCGTTCGGCCTCTGTTCACGACACGCGGCGCGACTCACTACAAATTAAACTCTCGCATAGATTGCATATGTTGATTTTTGCACTGAACTTAAGCGGGCCGACGCATCTTCCAACTGGTGTCCATCGTGGCATATTCAGAATAGCCAAGTCGCACGATGGGCTTCATCGCCGCCGAGTTCACACGCCCATTTTCGATGAAGCGATCATCGATGTGAATGCCCACCACGCGACCAATCACCAAAAGATTATCCGATGAACCATCGCCAGCGGGCAGCGGCACTGTTTGAAAGTGACGACATTCTAAACACACTGGGCTTTGTGCCACACGTACTGGCTTGATCATGCGGCAGGCGGTCTTTTCAAGTCCAGCCACCTCAAACTCATCACCGTGAGCGCTGGTAGAGGAAGCATTCATCGCCTCACGCAAATCAAAAGTCGCCATGTTCACAGCAAACTCACCATTGGCGGCAATATTAGTCAACGTATCTTTATAACCGCCAGATCCAAAGGCCACATAGTATGGGTCTTCAGAAAACGCATTGAAGAAACTGTAGGGTGCGAGATTTGCGACACCTTTTTCCGATACTGTTGATATCCACCCAATGGGGCGTGGCATTACAATTGCTTTGAATGGATCCAATGCCAGTCCATGGCCTTTTGCTGTCTCGTAAAACATTAAGCCAGTTCGCGCAGCAAACGAGGAATATCGGCAACACTCGCCAACGTGTGATCAGCAAGATGTGCAATATCACCGTGTGCAGCATTGCCGCTCAGAACCGCAATCGCCATTGCGCCCCCCGCCCGCGCTTCCTCCATGTCATGAGAATTATCGCCAACCATAGCAATTTCATGCGGGGCCAAACCTGTAACGTGAGCAAATCGCGCAATCATCTGGCCAGACGGTTTTGGAATATCCACGCTGTCACTTCCAATGATGACTTTAAAATAGTGATCAACAGCCAAATGCACCATGTGGGCCCGGCCCGATGCCTCGCTATCATTCGTGCCAACACCGATCACCAATCCCATTTGATGTAACTCGTCAAATACTGGAGCTAAGTTCATCAAAGGTTTGACAAAACTTTTAGCCTGCGGACCAATCACGTTGTCGATATGATAGACTCGGTCATGCCGTTCTTGATCGCTGATTTCAGGCCACCAAATCGCCGCGATTTCACGCGTGGTGCCGCCAGCCATCACTGAACCAGCTTTGATGTCATCTGTTTCAACTTGGTAACCAGTGCGCGTCAGCAATTCCATAATCTCATCACCGCTATGACCGAATTGCTCAGCGAGCATAGCCTTATATAATGGAATCCAAGTTCCATTGACCTCAATTAAGGTGCCGTCCTTGTCGAATAGAATTCCTCGAATCGCCATTATCGACCCCATCTCGTTAGAAGTGCTTGCGCATCGGGGCGTGGTCTGTCTTCCAAAGGCACCGATGTCTGGCCAATGTAAATCAGCCCCGCCACCTGCTCTGCACCATGCACGCCCATGGCCGCCTTGGCACCGACATCATAAACCACCCAGTCCGATTGCCATTGCGCCCCAAAGCCCATGGCCGTGGCAGCCAGCACGATATTATAACTAACGACCGCAGCCGACATTTGCTGCTCCCAAACCGGAATTTTACCATGTGCTGCAGCTGTTGAAACAACCGCTATAACCACAGGGGCTCGCATAAAGAGCCCACGCTGAAACGCCACAGAGTCAACACTGTGATTGGGATTATTCTTGGCCCAAACTTCGCCAAATTTTTCACCAACTTGAGAGCGGGCTTCGCCTTCAAACAAAATAAACCGCCACGGTGCCAATTTGCCATGATCAGGCACGCGCACTGCGATATCCAAAATTTCAGAAATCTGTTCGGGTGAAGGCCCCGGCCCGGTCATGGCTTTGGCTGATGCAGATTTACGACTTTTCAAAAAAGCCAGAACGGATGATGTGTCATTGAGAGTTGTCATGCCCCCTCATAATCCGCAGCTCCCCTCCGTGGCAATGCTTTCAATTGCAACCCAGCCATTAACCAATAATTAATCATTAAGTTGCGGGCCTCCCCTTCGCCATGCTTCAAACACTCACCGGCCGTAGAGCTGGGGGAGAGTTTACAGGGGACAACGCGAATGGACGCCAGCACCCGTCCACCGCAGAAACGCCACCAAACAAAAGGGCATTTGGCTTTGTGCTTGGTGGCAGTTTTATCTTCCGTGTCACCTGTTCAGGCTGCAACCAATAATCTAATTGACCCCCTGCCCACCGAACAAAAGCAAGTCCCAGCGCCCGCCGCTCACGATGTCGCCATCACCACAGTGAAAATAGGCCAAGAGGCTCTACAACTCTCTACCCGGTTTACAGAAAACGGCACGGAGACTGTGGCGGATGTCGATTGGTCCATTCGCAATGACAATAAGGACGTTGTATTTAAGGGCACAACCAGCGTTGCCGATGTAGCGCTGCCTCCCGGAGACTATCAAATTGAAGCCATCTATGGCACCGCCCACATCATACAAGCCCTCACGTTGCAACAAGGCACCAAACTTGAAGTGAGCTTTGTGTTGAATGCTGGCGGCTTGCGGCTTTTGCCAAAGATAAAGGGCATCAATACCACTGTCGCTAATCGTTGCATGGTCTATGCGTTATCTGGCATATTTAAAGGCCAACTCATCACCACCGCCCACACACCCGGTGAAGTTATAAAAATCAGCGCAGGCACTTACCGCATTGAAAGCCGATTTGATGGCGGCAATGCTTTCGCCGTGACGGATGTGGAGGTGACTGCAGGTCATCTAACAGCTGTTCAAATTGACCACAAAGCGGGTCTGGCCAATCTCACAGTTGCGGGAAGCGATGATGCCGATGTGCAGTGGACCATTATTGATGAGAGTGGAACAACCCTGCCGCAAATCGGCGGCGTTATTGCAACGCTTGTTCTAAACCCCGGTCATTACACCGCGGAAGCCATTGTGGCCGGTACAAAGCAATCAACCGAATTCGACATCGCAATCGGACAAACGCAAGACGTAACGCTTACGCGCCACTGAACCAATTATAGCCTTGGTCTTCCCAATAACCGCCGGGGTAATCATTGGTCACAAATATTTCCATCACATGCTTTGGGTTTTTAAAACCAAGTTTGGTCGGCACCCTAATTTTAAACGGGAAACCGTTGCGCGGTTCAATCGTCTTATCGTTAAATGTCAATGCCATTGTCGTCTGCGGATGCAGTGCAGTGGACATATCCAAACTGGTGAAATAATTATCGGCGCATTTGAAACCCACATACTTCGCGGTCGTATCGGCACCCACTTTGCGCAGGAAATCTCCAAATGAAGGGCCACCCCATTTGCCAATGAGACTCCAACCTTCCACACAAATATGACGCGTGATTTGTGATTGCGGTGGCAGCGCCCGCAGCCGTTCCAATGTCCAACTCGCTTTATTGGTAATCATGCCGCTGAGCTCAAGCTTGTAATCAGCTTCAGCGACCACAACCACTTCAGATTCATCATAGAATGCGTTAAACCGAAATGGATCAACCACATCTTTTTGATCATAAGTAATGGCAAGCTTTGTGGGATCAAACAAAGCGGCCTGTGCCTTATCATTCCAATTCGCCATCGCCTTCAAAATGCGATCAACAGCTGTATCGTCTTCAATGGAGTCGCAACCCGTCAAAAGTGCAAGCGCACCCAATGACAAGGTCTGCTTCATAAACATGCGGCGTTCGATATTCAAAATCGGTTGTGTGCGATCCAACACCAGTGGAGCAGCTTTGCGCTTAAGCAACATGATCAGTCCCCTTTTTAATTTTCGTCCAGCCGGTAATCATTGGAATAAATGTGGAGGGCACAATGGCCACCAAAACCAAATGCATCACGATGAAGGCACAAATCAAACTCATGCAAATGAAATGCACAAGCCTTGCGCCTTCATAACCACCAAACAAAAGCCCGAGAGTTTGAAACTGCACCGACTTCCAAATAACCAGCCCAGACAGAAACACCGTGAGCATCAAAACAATCACGCCGATATAAGAAATCTTCTGAACAGAGTTATAGGTTCCGACCGTGTGCGGAAGTTTACCACGAATGGCTTTTCCCAAATCGCTAACGACTGATTGCGGCGTGACCGGAAACATCGAGCGCCGATAATGGCCAGAAATAATGCTGACGAAAAAATAGATCAATAGGTTTGTAACAAACACCCACATCACGGCAAAATGAAATTGTATGCCGCCGCCCAGCCAACCGCCCAGCGTCACAGCACTGGGAAATTCCAACCACTCAAAGAGCGGAGCAGCATTATAAATTTGCCAGCCACTCATAATCATCAAAACCATCGCGACAGCGTTGATCCAATGAAAGATCCGCACATAAAGTGGATGAATTTTGATCTTGTCGCCGCTACTGCTCATGATTCCCTCGCTGGCTTGCACAATTGATCAACAGGCAAGCAAGAGCAAATCAACTTCGATCACTTTTTTATTAGCTTAGGCAGGAAGGGGAATAAACTCTTTTTCATCGCCTGGCACAATTTCAAAGCGGCCCTGCTTCCAGTCTTCTTTGGCGGCATCCAATCGCTCTTTCGAAGATGAGACAAAATTCCACCAAATATGGCGTGGCCCATCCATCGGTTCACCACCCAACAGCATGAAACGACAATCTTCAAGTGCCAAAACAGTGATCGCATCATGGGGTTTGAAAACCAACAAACGTCCCGCCTCAAAGCTTTGCCCGGCTATCTCGATGCGGCCTTCTGCAATATAAATCGCACGTTCCTCATGCTCCACCGGCAAGGGCAAGCGTGCTCCTGCTGCCAATTTCACATCACCATAAAACAAATCAGAATGGGTTTTGACCGGGGATGTTTCACCATAAAGCGACCCCGCGATCACACGCACTTCGCGCCCATGATCGGTGATCAATGGCAAGGCCTGTGGCTGCACATGTTCAAAACTGGGGGCCACCTCTTCAAACTTCTTCGGCAAGGCCACCCACGCTTGAATACCGAATACTTTCCGCGTCCGGGCAAGTTCAGCAGCAGGGGTTCGTTCTGAATGCACAATGCCTTTGCCCGCTGTCATCCAATTCAGTTCGCCCGGTTGAATGGCTTGCTCGGTTCCTAAACTATCGCGGTGAAAAATCATCCCGTCAAACAACCACGTCACTGTGGAAAGCCCAATATGAGGGTGCGGCCGCACATCAACGCCGTTGCCAGATTTCATCATCACGGGGCCAAATTGATCAAAGAATATAAACGGCCCCACCATTTGTCGCTCTGTTGACGGCAAGGCCCTGCGCACTTCAAAATTACCCAGATCACGGGCGCGAGGGACGATCACCGTTTCAACGGAATCGACATCGCCAAATAACGGATCAGCCACGTGTGGAAGTGTCATGCTAAAGCCTTTCGCACTGCCGGTGCAACCACACTTCCCAAAATCTCAATAGCTTTCAATTGCTCCACATGCGGAACAGTTCCAATGGCCATTTGAATGAGAATGCGGGTGTTCTTGAAGACCTCATGCAGTTCTAAAATGCGATCAGTCACGCGCGCCGCGTCGCCGATGATAAGATTGCCCGTTGGTCCGGCGGCGGCTTCAAAATGTGCCATGCCCTGTAGCCCCCAACCACGCTCGCGGCCAATGCGGTTCATCACTTCCAGATGTGCGGCACTATAAATTTTCTTGGCGTGATCAGTTGAAGTTGAAACAAAGCCATGCATGTTCAAACTGAGTTGAATTTTTGAGGCATCATGTCCGGCCTTAGCGTGGCTTTCACGATAGAGTTGAAAGAATGGTGCAAAGCGTCGTGGATCACCACCAATAATGGCCAGCGCCATGGGTAAATCTAAATTCGCTGCCCGCACCGCTGATTCCGGTGTGCCTCCAACTGCAATCCAAATCGGCATTTTCTTTTGTTCAGGCCGTGGATATATCCCAGCGTCTTTGAGTGAGGGGCGAAGTCCGCCATTCCAAGTAATGCGGTCGGCATCACGCAGCTTCATCAACAGATCAAGCTTCTCGGAAAATAGAGCATCATAATCATCCAAGTCATATCCAAACAGCGGATAAGACTCGATGAACGATCCCCTGCCCGCCATAATTTCTGCTCGCCCATTTGAAATGCCATCCAAAGTGGCAAATTGCTGGAACACGCGCACCGGATCATCGGACGAGAGCACAGTAACCGCACTCGAAAGTTTGATGCGTTTGGTGCGAGAAGCCCCCGCCGCCAGAGCCACCGCGGGGGATGACACCGCATAATCCGCCCGGTGATGTTCGCCCACCGCAAACACATCCAGCCCAGCCTGATCTGCCAGCTCCATTTCTTCAACAAGGTTCCGCAAGCGAAGCCCCGCCTGCTCAGGGTGGCCAGCGGCCACATCAGCAAAAGTGTAAATTCCAATTTCCATAGTCGCTATATGAAACTTTACTTGTTACTTTTCAAGGCGCGACATTTATCGGAACAGTATTTAACATCATCCCACACTTTTTCCCACTTCTTGCGCCATGTAAAAGGCTTGCGGCAAGTGGCGCAAGTTTTGGTTGGAAGATTAGATTTCGCAACGCCTCGCATTTTAACCCTTGGTGCGAAGTGTTGAACGCCCGCCGTCCACGCCAATCACCTGCCCCGTAATCCAGCCCGCATCGGGGGAGAGCAACAAGGCCGCCATCGCAGCAATATCATCAGGCTCGCCAAGTCGCTGCGCTGCGTGCATCAATCCAATCGAATTGGCCATGGCTTCGTTTGATGTGAGCCCCGCTGCAAGCGGCGTGCGCGTGAGAGAGGGCGCAATGGCATTCACCCGAATTTTCGGCGAAAGTTCAGCAGCCAAAGCTCGCGTCAAACCTTCCACAGCCCCCTTCGCCATCGAAACCGAAGCATGAGCCGCAAACCCTTGCGCAACTGCCACGGTAGAAAATAGCAATATCGAAGTGGTGGCCTGTGTTGATGCCTTCAGCAACGGCAAGGCTGCTTGCACCGCCCGAAACGCACCCAGCGCATTAATCTCAAAATCCCGCAAAGCATCCGCATCCGTGAGGCGGTGAGCCGGCTTCAAATTGATCGTCCCCGCCGCATAGCAAAGCCCGTTAACAGAAGGACCCGCCGCAAGGATCGCCGCCTCAAGAGCACCCCGATCCTGAACGTCAGCCATTACATAAGTAGCGTTGAGTTCAGAAGCGAGCAAAGCAAGCTTCCCTTCGTCTCGCGCAATTAAATGAATTGAAAGTCCAGCAGAATGAAGCCGCCGAGCAATAGCCGCTCCGATTCCACCCGTTCCGCCGATGATAATGTGTTTTGTCATATCGGATGATACGCCACAATCAGCAGTTTGGTTTGCTATCACTAATTGCTTGCAATCTTCCATCAGCTATCATATATTGCAAGCATGAATAATCGGCATCGTAAGACGCTTGAGGCAGTATTCGCAGAGCCGACCAAGACCAACATTGCTTGGGCGGATATTGAAGCTTTGCTTGTAGCGGCGGGCTGCAAAGTTATTGAAGGTTCGGGTTCACGGATCAGAATTGAATGTGCCGGACAGGTAGCATTATTTCATCGCCCTCATCCGCAAAAAGAAGCGCTTCGCTATCAAGTGAAAGATGCAAGAAAATTATTGGAGAATTTGGAGATAAGACCATGATCAATGTTTTGGAATATAATGGTTATCAGGCAACGATTGAGTTTGATCCCGATGACGAAATCTTCTTCGGCCATTTAGCAGGGATAAATGATATCATTGGTTTTCATGGCACAACTGTGAATGAGTTGAAGGCCGCATTTCATGAATCTGTCGATGATTATATCGAAACCTGCAAGAAAATTGGCAAGTCCCCGCAAAAACCCTATTCCGGCAAAGTGATGTTCCGCATCGATCCACAGGTTCATGCAAAGGCGGCGCTGGCAGCACAATTGAAGGGGATCAGTTTAAACCAATGGGCTGAGGAGGTTTTGCGAGAAGCGGCTTCTCACTAAACTGTCATTCCGTGCAAGCCGGAGCGCAGCGCAGGCGCGACACGGAATCCAGCTTTGATTGACGGGAATTGTGGCCACCAAAGGAACCTCATCAGTCGCTCCGCGACAGCTTCTCCAAAAGAGAAGCGTGAAGATCAGCATCGGTATCAAAAATCAAAGTTAAACTGCGATTAGAAATAAAATAAGCTTAAACGCCAAATAGGCAAGAAAGCCATAAAAAAATAACCCGAAAGTAATGGCGACGATTGACCGCATAAGCACTTGCTATCATGCAGTTTCGAACAGTACAACAGGTTAGAGCTATTTGCTCAGCAAGATATTTGCGACCATCAGATTAATGATCACAACAACTTTGTTTGAGGTTCACTGTACTTCATCTTGGGTAGACTAATATTGAGCGAGGGACAGTCTTGATTATTTGTCCTTGAGGTGAAAACTTAAAGATATTCTGCTCACCAGCACACCATACATGCTTAAAGGTCGGCATTTCATGATTTTTGAGCGATTGAGCAATTTGCTGTCTAACAAACCAGTCAGGTGAAGCTGTTCGCATGTTCCAATAACATACCAGATCTACAGGATACTCAGATTCGTAGACTTTGTTGCGTTTTGCGTCCAATCTATTTTTGGTTGGATCTGAAGTACCGACCATCCAAAAGCCTCCTTCGTCAATATCTCCTATCGCTTTTGCCACTTCTCCAGAACAAATCTCCGTCAATTCAAAACTAATTTTATGTTCAAACCCACTGTAGATGATGTCTGGCTGACCTTTCATTCCGCTCACAATAGCTTCTCGACTTGACGGCCATCCTAAAGCCTGAACAAATTGCCAGAATACTTCTCTTTCAGTCTCGGCCTTCTTCTCATCCTTAGTTGACATTCCTCACCTCAAATCCGGTGGCATCGCTTCCTTCACAAGTGCCGCCAGCGTATCCGCCAATGTTGCCACTTTCTGATCTTGCGAACCCAGTCTCCTAACAGAAACGGTTTTCTCTTCCATCTCGCGTTTGCCCACGGCCAAAATCACCGGCACTTTCGCCAATGAATGCTCGCGCACTTTGTAGTTGATCTTTTCATTGCGCAAATCAGCATCAGCCCGAAGGCCAGCAGCGCGCAGCAGACCGCGCACTTCGACGGCATAGTCATCAGCATCAGACGTGATCGGGGCCACCATCACTTGTAACGGCGCCATCCACAATGGGAAATGGCCTGCAAAGTTCTCAATCAAAATCCCTAAGAACCGTTCCATTGATCCGCAAATGGCGCGGTGGATCATTACCGGCACATGCTTCTCGCCATCAGCACCAATGTAAAATGCGCCAAAGCGTTCCGGCAGATTAAAATCCACCTGCGTGGTGCCGCATTGCCAATCACGGCCAATGGCATCGCGCAATACATATTCAAACTTGGGGCCATAGAAAGCGCCCTCGCCCGGATTGATTGCGGTTTTGATTTTGCCTCCAGAGGCTTCGGCAATTTGCACCAGAACCTTCTGCATAATATCTTCAGCGCGGTCCCAATCCGCATCAGTGCCCACCCGCTTTTCGGGGCGTGTAGAAAGTTTCACTACAATCTGCTCGAAGCCAAAATCTTTGTACGTGGATAGGATCAAATCATTGATCTTCAAACACTCATCGGCCATTTGTTCGGGCGTGCAGAAAATATGGGCGTCATCCTGCGTGAAGCCGCGCACACGCATGAGGCCATGCAAAGCGCCTGATGGTTCATAGCGATGCACCAAACCAAACTCGGCCAAACGCATTGGCAATTCGCGATATGAACGCAAACCATGCTTGAACAACTGCACATGGCCCGGGCAGTTCATCGGCTTCAGAGCAAACACTTGCTCATCTTCTGTGTGTTCACCAGCCGACGTGGCGGCAAACATGCCTTCCCGATACCATTCCCAATGGCCCGAAGTTTCCCATAAGGATTTATCCAGCAACTGCGGCGCGTTCACTTCCTGATAATCGAGCTTCGACAAGCGGCGGCGCATATAGGCGATGAGTTGCTGGAACATGGTCCAGCCCTTGGCATGCCAAAACACCACGCCGGGGCCTTCTTCTTGGAAATGGAATAAATCCATCTCACGGCCTAGCTTGCGGTGGTCGCGCTTTTCAGCTTCTTCCAAAGCTGTCACATAGTTCTGCAAATCTTTGTCATTGGCCCAAGCCGTGCCGTAAATGCGTGTGAGCATCGGCTTGGTGGAATCACCGCGCCAATAAGCACCAGCAACCTTCATAAGTTTAAAGGCCGTGCCGATCTTGCCCGTGGAATTCATGTGCGGCCCGCGGCACATATCAACCCAGCCGCCTTGATCATAAAACTTAATATCTTCATTGCCCGGGATGGAATCCACCAGTTCAACCTTAAAGCCCTCGCCCTTTGCGGCAAAAAAAGCTTTGGCTTCTTCGCGGGTTTTTACTGATTTGGTGAAGGGTTTATCGCGCTGAATAATCTCGCGCATCTTTTTTTCAATTGGCGCAAAGTCGGCTTGCGAAAAAGGCTCGCTGCGGAAAAAATCATAATAGAATCCGTTTTCGATGACAGGCCCAATTGTCACTTGCGTGCCCGGGTGCAATTCCTGCACAGCCTCAGCCAGCACATGCGCTGCATCATGGCGGATAAGCTCCAACGCGCGATCATCATCACGGGTTACGATTTGCAACGTGGCATCCGCCATAATCGGATCAGCCAGATCTACCAACACGCCATTCACGATTGCGGCCACGGCTTTTTTCTCGAGTGATTTGGCGATGCTTGCGGCCACTTGGCCTGCGCTCTGCCCTGCTTCCACTTCGCGCTTTGCGCCATCAGGGAATGTCAAAGTAATCATTTTAGTCTCCTTTTGCTCACTCCCGCAAACTAAGGCGGGTAAGCCAATCCATTGATCGAAAAACACAAATGCCTTTTCAGAGCCTTGTGGTCAAGCCCAGAAAGTTTCGATTTTAAGGTTCTGTCAATTTTTTGATAACCCAGCATTAACCTTAACACTTCATGTTCACACCATCGTCAGTGTTAACAGTATGTGAGTTCCATCATGAAAAAGCATCTTCTCCTCGCCTCTCTCGCCTTGTCGGCATTTCTGCCAGTTGCATCGTCATTGGCTGCTGATATTGATGAGCCCCTTCCTCCGCCTCCCCCACCAGTGACTGAGCTTCGGTCAGCGACTTATGACTGGTCCGGCGCTTATATCGGCGGTTGGGTTGGCAATGCCTGCATTGATGGCATTTTGCATGATAATACGACGGCAACGAATTATCTCAACGCCGGTTGCGGCTTCAAGGGCGGCGTTCTTGTCGGTTACAACCATCAGATTGATGATATCGTTTTTGGTGCTGAAGCAGATTGGGGCATGAGCAATAAGATTGTTCACAATATCGATCCAACAGCTGATTTTTCTTTCCAACTCAACAGCATTGCAACCCTTCGCGGTCGCGTCGGTTATGCCTTTGACGACACGATGGTGTTCTTAACAGGCGGTGGCGCTTATGCGCAGGGTGACATTAGCGGCATTATTTCCGCAATCCCTGACCACTTAAAGGGCAGCCACTATGGCTGGACCATTGGTGGCGGTGTGGAACATGCGGTGACCGATAGTTTCCGTCTGAAGCTTGATTATCTTTATACCCGCATGAACACTGTTCACTATACAGGCGGTTGCGGCGCTTGCGACGTAGATGTGGAATGGGGTGGCGAACACGAAGTTCGTTTGGGCGCCATCTGGGCATTCTAAGTTTGCAAGATTATTTAAAAAGGCCGGAGTTCCCTCCGGCCTTTTTTATTTGTGATCGTGAATGTGTTCTGGCACTGGGTCAAATCCATCGCCACCCCACGGGTGGCAGCGCGAGATTCGCCGCAACGCTAATTTTCCACCGCGCCATGCCCCATGCTTTTCAATCGCAATTGTCGCATATTCTGAGCAAGTTGGCAAAAATCGGCACCCTCGCCCCATGAATGACGATAGTGTAAGTTGATAAATCCGAATTAAAATCAGCAAAACCGTTTTCATAGAGGCAACATAGTGGCTTCCACCCGCAAACCCAACATCCTCTTTGTCATGGCCGACCAGTTGGCGGCGCAGTTCTTGGAGCCCTATGGTCACAAGCTGGTGCACACCCCAAATCTCAGCCGCTTGGCGCGTGAAGGCGTGGTGTTTGAGAACTGCTATTCTACCAGCCCACTTTGCGCGCCCGCCCGCGCCACAATAATGAATGGCCTGCTGCCGTCACGAACTGGGGTTTATGACAATGCCGCTGAATTTCCTTCCGCCATTCCCACCTGGGCGCATTATTTGCGGATGCAGGGCTATCAAACGTGCCTCTCAGGCAAAATGCATTTCGTCGGGCCAGACCAATTGCATGGTTTAGAGGAGCGCCTCACCACTGATATCTATCCCGCCGATTTTGGCTGGACGCCGGATTGGCGTTTAAAGCAGGAGCGCATTGATTGGTGGTATCATAATATGACATCGGTTCTGCAACCCGGCATCGCCGAAATTTCAAATCAGTTAGAATTTGATGATGACGTGTGTTTCCAAGCCACGCGCAAACTTTATGACTACGCCAGATTTTCACCCGAAAAACCATTTGCATTGATGGCCAGCTTCACCCATCCGCATGACCCTTATGCAGCGCGCAAGAAATTCTGGGATTTATATAAAGACGAAGACATTGATTTGCCCGCCGTGCCCAAAATGGAGCGCACGCAATTGGATGCCCACAGTCAGCGCCTTTATGATGTATCTGCGATGGATAATTACACCGTAACCCATACTGATATCCGCGCCGCGCGGCACGGCTATTTTGCTAACATTTCTTACATTGATGATTTGCTCGGCCAATTGATTGGAACGTTGGAAGCCACTGGCCAGTTGGATAACACCACTATTATTTTCACCTCAGACCACGGTGATTTTTTAGGTGAGCGTGGGCTGTGGTATAAAATGTCATACCTCGAACCGGCAGCCCATATTCCGCTCATCATCTGGAATCCAAAATTATATAAACCGCGCCGCGTCAAAGAACCTGTGTCACTGGCAGATATTGCACCAACCATTGCCGCCAACGGCGGCACAACAACGCTCGCGCGCCCCGTTGATGGCCGTTCACTCTTGCCGCTGCTTGAAGGTGCCGCGGAAAATAGCGATGCCACGGCTTGGGGCGAATATCTGGCCGAAGGTGCGGTGGCCCCGCTTTATATGCTGCGCCGTGGCCCATGGAAATTCATTCACTCACCAGTTGATCCTGATCAATTATTTAATTTGCTCGACGATCCATTAGAACTCAACAATCTTGCTAGCACGCATCCAATCGCCAAAAAATTCCACGCCGAGGTTGTTGCTAAATTCGACATCCCAAAAATTCACGAAGCTGTTCTACAAAGCCAACAAGCGCGGTTGATGATGTTTGAAGCGATGAAACATGGCGGCCATTTCCCATGGGATTTCCAACCTCTGCGCGATGCCTCCGAGCAATATACGAGGAACCATATGAGTGTGACCGAGCGCGATTTGAAATCACGGTTTCCTCAGGCTCCGGATATTGAAGGAAAAAGGAAGTAAACCTCACTTCTCCTTCTTCGCAGCGCGGGGAAGGTGGATCGCGCCTCTTTTCTTGGCGCGAGACGGATGGGAAAATCGAACTCAATGATTTCCGCTCAACATCCCCATCCGGCCCAAGTGGGCCACCTTCCCCACTCCGTGGAGAAGGATAAGATCTTTCACCCACCCAACAAATTGCGATTCACAATCGCCCAGTAAATCGCCGCAAAAACCACGGCTGCAATCACTGTCGTTATCAAAGCTTTCTTCACCAACCCATGAACAACGGGTGCACCAGCCTCGTGGCCCTCTTGCACCACTTCTCCTGCTTCATGCGAATTGCGCACACCAAACGGCAACACGGCAAACAACACCGTCCACCAAATTACGAAATATATGGCGATTGCACTCGCGAGTTTCATGCCTGTTCCAGTTCAATCAAAGTACCGTTAAAATCTTTGGGATGCAGAAATAACACTGGCTTGCCGTGCGCGCCAATTTTAGGATCCCCATCGCCTAGAATACGCGCACCCGAAGCAATCAGATGATCGCGCGCCTCTTTAATATTTTCAACCTCGTAGCAAATATGGTGCATCCCGCCTGCAGGATTTTTTTGCAAAAAAGCTGCAATCGGTGAGTTTTCCCCCAAAGGTTCCAACAATTCAATTTTGGTGTTCGGTAACTCCACAAACACCACCGTCACACCATGTTCCGGCAAGCGCAGCGGTGCTGTAACAATAGCTTCTAAACTCTTACGATAAAGCGCAACTGCAGTTGCCAAATTCGGCACCGCAATGGCCACATGATTAAGCCTGCCTAACATGCCAATGTGCGCTCCTCTAAACTCTCAGCCAACCATTGCCGTGCTTGCGGCATGGCAATTGCACGTGGCCCAAACACATGGCGCTCTAAAAAATAACCTGTGAGTTTTAATCCTGCCAAAACATCACCCGCCAACACTTCTGTTTCGCCTCGCAGAAAACCCGGCAATGCAAATAGTTTATCAATGTAAGGAAGCCCTGCTTCGCGGCTAACGGCGCGGCCAGTGCGAGGTGACACAAATTGTAAATTATCCGCCTGCCCCGTTGATGCACATTTTGATAGATCGAGCCCGAACCCCAGCTCCTCAAGCAAACCCATTTCCCAACGCACCAACAATGCCGGCCACAAAACATCGTCCTCAATCGATGACAAGACCACATGGGCTGCATGATAGAGGCGTGGATGCGGCTCACGTTCTGGCAACATTTGAGCAAGCCCCATCAAAGTGGATAGCCCCGCGAGGCGAAACGGATAAGACAAAATAAAACCAGCTTTCAAAGCTAAAGGTTCCAACTGAAAAACACCCATATGTTCTTCGAGCCGTGCTCGCCACGTGACCATGACCAAATTTCCGGGTTGCAGCACAGGCCGCATGTGGCGCGAACGCCCGCCCCGCACCATGCCAAGGTAACGCCCATGCTCAGCGGTGAGAATTTCAGCTATAGCCGAAGTTTCGCCATGCGCGCGAACGCCGATCACCACACCTTCATCGCGCCATTCCATGGGATGATATTAGCGCGTGAGTCCCATCATGCGCAACCGTTCCGGGTCAACCGCCCAATTTTCGCGAACTTTAACGAACAGAAACAAATGCACGCGTCGATCAAATGAGGCTTCCATTTCTTTGCGTGCTAATTGACCAAGCAATTTAACCTGTGCGCCACCCTTGCCTAACACAATGGCTTTCTGGCTATCGCGCTCCACAAATATGGCTTGGCTGATTTTTACCGAGCCATCTTTGCGCTCTTCCCACGCTTCGGTCTCCACCGTTGATGAATACGGCAACTCGTCATGTAGACGCTCATAAATTTTCTCGCGGGTGATTTCAGAAGCAATGAAACGCAAATGCACATCAGCCGTTTGGTCTTCAGGATATAGCCACGGGCCAATCGGCATTTTCTCAGCGAGCTTGGCACCAAGCTTGGCAACACCAGATCCACTTATGGCACTCACCATAAATGTTTCGGTAAATTCATAAGCCGCCGCCATTTGTTCCGCCAATGGCAAAAGCTTTTCGGCTTCTAGCAAATCAACCTTATTCAAAACTAAAATAACTTTGGCCTTATGAGCTTTAAAACCATCGATGATTTTTTGCACTTCATCTTCCAGCCCGCGGCGCGCATCCACCATCAATACCACGGCATCGGCTTCGCCAGCCCCGGTCCAAGCGCTTTCTACCATGGCTTCGTCCAGCTTGCGGCGTGGCTTGAAAATGCCGGGCGTATCGACCAGTACAACTTGGCTTTGCTCGTGCATATAAATCGCACGAATACGGGCCCGTGTAGTTTGCACTTTATGGCTGACGATGGAAACTTTTGATCCCACCAACTTATTCACCAAGGTGGATTTGCCCGCATTGGGTGCCCCAATAATGGCTACAAATCCGCAGCGTGTTGTCATCGGTTCAATTGAAATATCACTCATTTAGCGCAATGCCTCCCGCGCGATAAAAGCAGTTGCCGCGGCCATTTCAGCAGCCTGTTTTGAGGCACCAATGCCAATTGCATTTTCATAAATTCCAACTTTCAAAGAGATCGTAAATATCGGCGCGTGTTCTAAACCAGTGCGGTCCGTCACTTCATAATGCGGCAAAGGCAACGCCCGCGCCAGCGCCCATTCCTGAACAAAGGTTTTCGCGTCTTTCAAATCCGCCGGGGCTTTGGCCAGCATTTCGGTCCAATTATCAAGAATGAATTTCCGCGCCGCCTCAAGCCCACCATCTAAATAAATAGCGCCAATCACCGACTCAACCACATCGCCCACCACCGACAACATGCGTTGAACGCCTTTTTTCTTTTCAGTGGCGCCGACGATGATGAATTCCTCCAGCCCCAGTTTCTGACCAACCAAGGCACAAGTCTCACCGCGCACCAGAAGACTGAGACGTGCTGCTAATTGGCCTTCCTGTTCGGTGCTAAATCGCGAAAACAAATCTTCAGCAATCACCAAACTGAGAACCCGGTCGCCCAAAAATTCCAAGCGTTGGTAATCAGCACCCTTACCTTGGCGGCTTCCATGGGTCAGCGCGTGTTCGCACATTACTGGGTCATTAAAATGATAACCCAGCACATCTTCAAATTTGCGCTGCAAAGCAGCTAGATCCAATTAAAGAATCGCGACCAGCGAATTTGGAACGGCCATTTCCAAACTTCCCACAGGGAAGCGCCCTTGGCGAAGGAGAAGAAAATCACATCCGCTTTGCCAACAAAATTCTCAATCGGCACATAACCAACCTTATCGAGGAAGCGCGAATCTTGGCTGTTGTCGCGGTTGTCACCCATCATAAAATAATGGTTCGCCGGAACCACATATTCATCCGTATTGTCAGGCGTTGTGTCACCAAAATCCAACACGCGGTAGGTGACCCCATTGGGCAAGGTTTCTTGGAACTGTGCCACAACGGGCCCCATGCCACTTTCGCCTTGCGGATCAATATAATCCTCAACGCGTTCTTTTTTTACTTCCACACCATTGATGAACAACACGCCCTGTTTCATTTGAATGCGGTCGCCCGGCAAACCAATCACGCGCTTGATGTAATCAATGTTCAAATCTTGTGGATATTTGAACACGGCCACATCGCCGCGCTGAGGGTTGGCAGCCCACACTTTGCGGCCCGGAAAATCAATGAAGGAGCAGCAACTCACCCATGGTGGGCCAGAAAAACCACCGAACGAAAAGTTAAACGAATACTTCCCATAACCATAGGAAAGCTTTGAAACAAATAGATAATCACCCACTTTCAATGTGGGATACATCGATGAAGATGGAATGTTGAATGGCTGGAACAAGAATGTGCGCACGAGAAACGCAATCGCCAGCGCCTGAATGATAACTTTAGCCGTCTCCCACAAGCCTTCTTCAGGCTTTGCACTCTTAGCGCGGGCGGCGGCGAAACTTTGGTCGTTCTTGCTCATTCAATCTAAAGCCGCGAAAAGCAGCTCCCCAATCTGTTATTGGTCCATATACATTTTTACCTATGTGCGATGCAATCACGCCAAGTTCAAGGCATGGCACTGTGGCGGACATGTCACACTCGACTAATTCGCTTCAATAATGACTACAGCCTGCGCATAGGGGTGATCATCGGTAATAGTGAGGTGAACCTTTGCTGTCATCCCGGCTGGCACTAATCGTTCCAACTGAGCTTTGGCCCCACCTGTGAGGACCATCGTAGGGCGTCCGGACATTTCATTTACAACGCCCATGTCTTTCCAAAAAACCCCACGCCTGAAACCCGTACCCAGAGCTTTCGAGCAGGCTTCTTTAGCAGCGAAGCGCTTAGCATAAGATGCAGCGCGCATGGCGCGCTTGTCAGATTTCTTCTTTTCTATTTCCGTAAAAATCCGGTCGGTAAATCGCACCCCAAACCTGTTCAGCGTTTCTTCAATCCGCCGAATATCAACAATATCATTGCCGATACCAAGGATCATGCCTTCATGCTCCGGCTGCCAGGTTTGATGCCCTGGGTCGCTGCGAGTTCTGGTGGCAACGCATCAGCTGAATAGGTTGGAATCTCCAAAGCAGCCAGCGCATAAAGGGGAACGCCAACGTCGGCTTTGCCGCCGGAGCGATCAATCAGGCAAGCCGCAGCAACACACAAACCGCCTTCATCATTTATACCCGCAATACATTCGCGCGAAGAGAGGCCCGTGGTAACAATATCTTCCACCATCAAAACCCGCGCACCTTTGGGAATAGTGAACCCGCGTCGCAGCACTAACTTGCCATCAACCCGTTCAAAAAATATCGCAGGCACACCCAACTGGCGACCCATCTCATAACCAACCACTACGCCACCCATGGCGGGCGATGCGACGAGATCAAATGGGCCATGCCCCCCAGCTTGCACAGATTCGGCCAAACTCTTGCACAAACGGTCCGCGCGGGCTGCGTCCATTAATACGCGAGCACATTGCAAGTAGCGCGATGAATGCAAACCGGACGACAGAATAAAGTGTCCCTCCAGCAAAGCGCCTGCTGCGAGAAACTCGATCAAAACCTCATCATGCGATAGCATCGTCATCCCGTCACCCGCGCCACTGTGTTCACCAATGGCCTGCTCTTTAAGCCATTCATAATGTCGTTCAAGTGGCGAATATCAAAAACTTCCAGCAGCACAGTGAGGTCATAAAAATCACGAACCCCGTGGCGCGCTTGCAATTGCAGCTCATCAATATTGCCACCGTGTTCACCGATAATTTGCGTGGCTTGGGCCAGCGCTCCAATTTCATTGATGATTGAAATTTTAATCCGAGCAGGGAAACGTTGTCCTTCTTCGGCCACACCCCAAGCCAGATCGACCCAGCGTTCTGGTTGTTGGTCAAACTGTTCCAAAGCCGAAGCGTAAATTGGATAAATCGTATGCCCTCGCCCGGTGTTACAATGCCAACGATGCGCTCACCCGGAACAGCGCCTGTGAGCATGTGAATTTTAAGAGCCATATTGGCCGCAGCCCCGCGCACTGGAAGCGAGAATTTTCCGTCGGCATCCACTTTTTTCAACGACACTTTGCGCCGTGAAGCCCGCACTTCCTTTTCGTCAACGGTTACACCCATAGCCTTCAAAACATCTAGCCCTGAAAGCTCGCCACGCCCCACTGCAGCCAAAGCATCGTCAACATTCTTATGGCCAAGCCGCGGCACTGCGGAGGCAACCTCTTTCTCCACATAGGTTTGCGACTGCCGCTCCAAAAGCTTTTCAATAATTTCGCGACCCAGCCCTGCAAACTGCTTACGCATAGCAGCCCGTGTGGCGCGGCGAATGGCGGCCTTGGCTTTACCCGTCACCACTATAGCTTCCCACGCAGGCGGTGGCACTTGGGCTTCTGAACGGATAATTTCCACTTCATCACCATTGCGCAACTTCGTAACCAGCGGCGCATGGCGGCCATTGACCTTGCTGCCCACGCAACTATCGCCCACTGAAGTGTGAACGGCATAAGCAAAATCAATCGGAGTTGCCCCTTGCGGCAATGCAATTAGCTGACCGTTAGGCGTGAAACAGAACACCTGATCGTGGAACAATTCCAGCTTGGTATGTTCCAAAAACTCTTTAGGGCTATCGCCCTCTTGTAGCACATCCATAAGATGCCGCAGCCAACGATAAGCATTGGAATCGCCAACTGCGGTTTGCACACCTTGGTCGGCGAGCTTCGCAACATTTTCGTCTTTATAAAGCGCGTGTGCTGCAACACCGCGCTCAGCAATATCATGCATCAAAAAAGTGCGAATTTGCATTTCCACACGCATCGAATGCGGGCCAATAACGATGGTGTGTAAAGAACGATAATCATTCTGCTTCGGATTGCTGATGTAATCTTTAAACTTGCCAGGCACCGTTCGCCACGTGCGATGCACTACGCCGAGGCTGCGATAACAGTCATCAATACGGTCGACCAAAACTCGAAACGCAAAAATATCCGAAAGCTGATCAAGCGATAATTGCTTGCGCTCCATCTTGCGCCAGATGGAATATGGCCGTTTTTCACGACCTTTGACTTCAGCATTCAAACCATTGGCTTCAAGCTCTTTCGAAAGAGCAATTTCAATTTCTTTGAGCACATCACCGCTTTCCACATGGAGACGGTCGAGGCGATCGCGGATAACTTTTTGTGCTTCAGGATTGAGAACACCAAAAGCAATATCTTCCATCTCATCGCGGATAATTTGCATGCCCATGCGGCCCGCCAGCGGTGCATATATTTCCATGGTTTCTTGCGCGATGCGTTCACGCTTTTCTGGTTTCACATGATGCAGTGTACGCATATTGTGCAAACGATCAGCAAGCTTCACCAGCAGCACCCGCACATCGCGCGACATGGCCAGAAGTAACTTCCGCAAGTTTTCTGCTTGTGTGGCCTCCTTAGTCACCATGTCGAGCTTACTAATCTTTGTCAGACCATCAACCAGCGCCGCAATCTCCGGCCCAAACTTATCGACGATTTCTTGGTGTGTGGCTTCGGTATCTTCCACGGTGTCATGCAGCAGCGCGGCCACAATGGTGGCCGTATCGAGTTTCATATCAGCAAGAATCGCCGCCACCTCTAAAGGATGGTTGAAATAGGCCTCGCCCGATGCGCGCACTTGGCTGCCATGGGCCTTCATTGCATAGATATAAGCACGGTTGAGCATGTCCTCATCCGCATTGGGGTCGTAATTGGTAACCCGCTCCACCAGCTCATATTGGCGCATCATATTGAACACTCTAAGCAAAAAAAAACCGGACGCTAGGCCCGGCTTTAAGATTTTTTGCTAATGCGACTTAGGGCGTGTCCTCAATTAGGGGATTCGCAAATCAGTTAAACCGTGATTCATAGGGAACCTTCTTTGGAGGGCTTTGAGATGAAGCGTTATGGTTTGCGCGATGATCAATTTTCACGGATCGAAATGTTGCTGCCG
>JANPGD010000053.1:0-6644 GCA_031423845.1 Hyphomicrobiales bacterium
TCACGGACGGCACGTTCCGTATCACGCGAAAGTTCATTGGCCGCCATCACTTCACGAACGCCATCCAAACGTGTTCGTAATTCAACATCAGAGAGGTTTTCCAATGGTGTTGCGTCATCGAGATAGGCTTTGGCTTTTTGCTCAGCCTCAGGATTACCGGCATTACCGTCCAAAGCTTTAACTTCAGCAACAGTAGGAGCAGCAGCAACCGGTGCCGGTGCTACCTGCTCAGCAAGTGGCGCATCGGCTGGTGGCGCTTCCAGTACAATGGCTGGAGCCATAGTTTCAGCAGCTTTTGGAGCTTCCTCTACAACAGCAGGAGCGACTGGCTCTGCCGCTTTTGGTGCTTCTTCCACAACCGCGGGAGCTGCAGGTTCAACTGCTTTTTCGGCAGCCTTCTTCTGCTCTTGACGCGCCACAAATTCATCGTGAGCGGCTTGTGCCATCGCTTTCAATTGGTCGCGAATATCTTGAGGAAGTGAATCGTCCTTGGCAAAACGACGTGCGGTTTTGGCACGGGTATTCAACTCATCAGCATTCAGCTCCGTCGCCGGGCGGCTATCAGCAAGTAAAGCCATCACATCATCCGGCAATGCTGCCACAGCTGGGGCCGGAGTTTGCTCAACTGGCTTTGGTTCTTCAGCAACGGGCGCAGCCGGAACAGCTTCCACAGGCGCTTCCACGACGGGGGCAGGTTCTTCCAGTTTAGGGGCCTCAACAACAGGTGCTGCTGGCACTTCAATGGCTGGCGCGGCCTGTTGTTCTTCTACTTTTGGTGCTTCTGCAGGAGCGACAGGAAGTGCAGCTTGGGCCCGAACATCAAGCTGGGCCTGGGCTGCATCGGCTAATGATTGCATTTGATCGCGAATATCCTGCGGCAAAGTCTCATCTTTGGCAAAGGCTAAAGCTTGAGCCGCGCGGGCTTTTAATTCTTCGTCGGAAAGATCAGCAACGCCGCGTTGCTCCGCCAAAATAGCCAACACCTCTGGCGGCAAGACAGCATCCGAAGCTTGCGCCATTTGCTGCAAAGCTTGCGTTTGATCTGTTGTAATCTGCGCATCATCCGCGTGAACAGGTAAAACAAATAATGCCAGTGCCAAAACACTGGCCGCACCCCGTAATAATTTCATTTAAATCTCCGACTCATTAAGCGAATATAATATCCGCGTGCTGCACTTATTGAAACAGTACTGGGGCTAAACTAAGTACATAGTGCTTTTGTTCCGCCACAAGCCTGAACGCCAGATGAATGAATTAGAGACGGCCTGCCTCAATGATGCGTTTTAAGAATCCACGGGTGCGTTCCTGAGCGGGTGCACCGAATATTTGTTCGGGTGGGCCTTCTTCATGCACAACCCCTTCGTAAAGGAAACACACTTTTGAAGCCACTTCCTTAGCAAAGCCCATTTCATGGGTGGCCAGCAGCATGGTCATCCCTTGCTCGGCGAGATCACGCACAATGTTCAAAACTTCGGAAACCAATTCAGGATCAAGTGCGGAGGTAATTTCATCCAGCAACATCAATTTTGGTTCCATGGCCAGCGCACGCACAATGGCCACGCGCTGTTGTTGCCCACCAGAAAGTCGGTCTGGATATTCATTGGCTTTAGCTTCCAAACCAATGCGCTTCAAAAGTTGCATGGCTTTTGCTTCGGCTTCGTCTTTCGAAGTTCCAAGCACCTTGGTTGGCGCCAAGGTTACATTTTCCAAAACTGACATATGTGGAAACAAATTGAAGCTCTGAAACACGATGCCGACTTCTTGACGCAATTTATCAACATCAACACCGGGTCCTGAAACCCGGTCACCCATCAATTGAATTTCACCACTTTGAATTGTTTCAAGCCCATTAATGCAGCGGAGCAATGTGGACTTACCGCAGCCCGAAGGCCCTATCAGGCACACCACTTGGTGTTCTGCAACACTCATGCTCAAGCCGCGCAACACAGGAACCGCGCCAAATTTTTTTGCTACATTTTTAATTTCAAGAAATGCCATGCTCAGCCCCCTGCCCGCAGCCGCGCATTGTCTCGCTCCATCAGCTTATCGACAAACCGCGCTTGCGGAATAGTGATAATGACGAAGAGCAACGCAACAATAGAGACAGCAGAGAGATTAAAGGAGTTGGCAGCAACAATTTTTGCTTGGCTAAAGCTATCAATCACACCAACAATTTGCACCAACGAAGTATCTTTTTGCAGACCAATAAAATCATTCAAGAGTGGCGCAATGATGCGCCGTACGGCCTGCGGCACCACAACATATCGCATGGTCTGCATATAGGTGAGGCCAAGCGATCGCGCTGCCATAAACTGACTCTGATGAATGCTTTCGATTCCTGCGCGATAAACTTCGGCTACATAGGCTCCGTAAGTGAGGGTCAAAGCCACGATGCACCAAAAGACGACGGGCACACGAATAGCGGTTTTATATTCAGCAGGTGAAAGCACCGAAAGATCCGTGAAAAGTCCAAGCACTGGCGGCACGATCAAATCAGACAAGCCAGACGTGGGAATTCCAAAACCAATCAGATAAAGCGTTACGATGGCAGGCATGCCGCGAAACAAATCGCAATAAAGAATAGCTAAAGCTCGAATGGGCCTTCCCGCAGCTCCCGGCATCAACCGAGCGAGTGCTACCACCAAACCCCAAACCAGAACGATGGCTTCAGCAATGAGAAAGATGAAAAGGTTGGTCGTGATAAATTTCCACGTCACCAACCACCACTTCGCTTGCATCAACGGCAACAGAAAAAACGTTTTGCCAACAGCCACATTATTCATAACGATAAAGCAGACAAACCCCAACGCAATGAGCGTCAAAACGCACCAGCCAAATGTGATAAATGATTTTTCGCGAGACGCTGCAGTCGCAATCCGCGCTTGCACGACATCACCGTTACTCAACGCCTGACGCGCTATTTTGGCTAAAGAGAATGCATGAACGGCCGGCCCAAACAAACATGCTACAATGGCAACGATGGCACAGAACAGGATAAACCACCCCGTCGCCATAACACCGAGATTTTCAAGTCCACGGCGCAATATCCAAACCGTAAAAAAAGCAAAACACACGCACGCTGCCGCACTGACAATCGCAAAGATTGAAAGTCCGTCAGCATGTTGATGGAGTGACGGCGCACCTGAAGGTGGTACGCCGCCTAATTTATCGTCAGTAGCCACAATTTAGATTATGGCGTGAAATAAGGAATTGAAGCTGGATCTTTGCCCCATGCTGCTGCCAAATATTTTGCGCCTAATTTTTGCACTGTTCCATCCGCCAACATCGATTGGATAATTTTATCAATGAGTGGATTGTTGGCGTTGCCCTTAGGATAAATTGCCCCATAAGTTTCGCCAGTCTGATACTGACCGACTACTTTTGAAGCCCCCTTGGTGGCAAGTTCTTCAGCTAAAACAATGGACGTATCAGTAATAGCGGCATCAATTTGGCCGGAACGCAAGGCTGCAAACATGTCACCCTGATCTGGGTAAACTTGAATATCACTTGCACCCAACTTATCCGTTGCATAGGCAGCACCAGTGGTGGCTTGCATCACACCAATTTTGGCTCCCTTAATCGTTTTCGCATCAACTGGTGTATCAGCTTTGGTGATAACACCAATATCAGAATTAAAATAAGGTACTGAAAAATCATGGACTTGCTTACGTTCATCTGTGATCGAAATTTCTGACATCACCAAGTCAAACCCAGAAGTTTGGCCAGCGATCATCGCGTCCCAACCTACATTCATCACTTCCAATTTGTCATAGCCAGCACGCCAAGCAATTTCGGCGGCCATGCAATATTCCATACCATCCTTGATTGCTTCGGGCGTATCGCCATTCCACCAAATAGGTGCAGGCAATGAAACAGCCACTGTGAAAACGCCAGCATTTGCGGGGGTTGAGATTGGTGTTTCACCCTTTTTGCCGGTGACTTCACAATTGCCAATCATATCTGTGGCAAAAGTCGAAGTGGAAAGTGCAAACACAGCAGCACCCGCCAATAAAACTCGTTTGGTCAATGTCATCATTGTTTTGTCTCCCTGATTATGACGCTATTTACACCCGAACTGGTGGGGGAGAGCAAGAGGGAAAGCGACTTGTTCATTGCCGAAAGGAACGTTATGAAGCCGCCATGAATTTCAAAGTCTCAGCTTTCTACAAATTTGCCAGCTTGCCGGATTATAAAACGCGGCAGACGCCGCTTTTGGCTGCATTAAATGCCGATGGTGTTAAAGGCTCAGTCTTGTTGGCAGAAGAAGGCATAAACGGCACAATTGCGGGCGCGCCATCGAAAATTGACGCTGCAATGCAAAACATTGCAACCATTATAGGCATCAGCGGTATTGAGCCTAAGTTTTCCTTCGCTGATACAATGCCGTTTCGGCGCATGAAGGTGCGTCTGAAAAAGGAAATTGTGACCATTGGAAATGTAAAAGCCAATCCCAACGAAAAAGTGGGCACTTATGTTGAAGCCGAAGATTGGAACGCACTCATCAACGATCCTGATGTCATTCTGATCGACACCCGCAATTCTTATGAATTTGGCGTCGGCACGTTCAAAGGCGCCATCGACCCAAAAACCGAAAGCTTCGGTGAGTTCCCCGCCTATGTACGCGAACATCTGCACAACCAGAAAAACAAAAAAATCGCCATGTTTTGCACGGGTGGCATTCGCTGCGAGAAAGCCTCCAGCTTTATGCTGAATGAAGGCTTCGAGAACGTGTTTCACCTCAAAGGCGGAATTCTCAAATATCTCGAAGTGGTGCCGAAAGAACAAAGCAGATGGCAAGGCGCGTGTTTTGTTTTTGATGAGCGTGTGGCGGTGGAACACGGCCTGGAAATTTCAGATTTCTCACTATGTCACGGCTGCATGAACCCGGTTTCGTCAGAAGACCGCTTGAGTGACAAATATGAAAAAGGCGCGCGCTGCCCCGCTTGTTTTGACAAGTTGACCGAGCAACAACTAGCCTCAAATCGTCAGCGTCAGCGGCAGATGGATTTGGCTATGAAAAAAGGAACCCGGCACTTGGGGCCGGGCTAATTTCATTTGCTGTTTTAATTTTAGAATTTTATTGCAAAACAATTTTACCAACAAGCAATTTGTCTAAAGCAATCTTGGCTTCTTCAGTGACGGGCACTTTGTTTGCTGCTAAGTTCAAAGCTTCAATCGATGCGGCTAATGCTGCATCGGCGGCTGTTTGAGCTGCTGTAACGTCGGCGGCAGCTGCTGCGGCAGCACCTTGCGTAATCAGGGCAGCTGCCGTTGCAGCATCCAGTGCCAATTGCGCATCTGTGACAGCTTGGGTTAGAGTTGGGTCGAGAGCGAGGGCCGCAATCGCTTCATCAAGCGCAGCTTGTGCTGTCGTAACGCTCGTTTGGGCTGTTGTATTGGCGTCTAAAGCAGCAACAGCCGCTTCTTGCGCTGCGGCTAAAGTGTCGACAGCAGCTATGTTGGCCTCATTGGCAAAATAATATGCCTTGATCTTGCCAATTTTTGAATTCGGTGAAGCATGTGCGAAGGCTTGGGCAGAAGCGTGAGCCGCATTCAACGCTCCCAACTTGCTGGCTATTTTACCTGTTTCAATGGAAGCAACCACGGTTGTGGTGACTGATGTTTTTTTGACTTTACCAGGGGCAGTAGAATTTGCTTTTGTTGTTGGAGCTTGAAAAGCACTGACCTTAGCCAAGTTACCTCCACCATTGCCTTTGCTCCCACCATTCCCATTGCCTCCACTGCTCCCATTGCCGCCAGCGTTTCCATTGCCCCCGCCGTTGCTATTACCGCCACCGTTCCCATTGCCACCACCGTTTCCATTGCCAGCGTAAGCAGTGGAAAAAACAAAAATGCTGCCAAGAGCAACGATGAGGGCAAATTTAGAAGTTTTAGCTGACATGATGATCACTCCAAAAGAGAAAAGGCGACAATTAGCAACGATTCGCTGGCAGGTGCCAACCAGTTAGCTGATTGTTAACCGTGTCCAATTCACAATTCGTTAAGTAAATCATTACAATTTGTGGAGTTTTTGAATGCGCTGGCCAAGGGATGGCCTTTGTTGCAGGGCGCACCCACTTTTTTCAGCCGGTCCACCCCAAACCCGCTGCAATGCAGTTCATCGTCATCAACAAACTCATGTTCATCGCTTCGGTCGGCTTGTCGCCTCGGGTTTGTTTCAACAGCTGCACTTGCCATTCATTGGCCTGATCAACCATCGGGCGCACACGGTCAAATCGGCGGCGGAAACCTTGGAAGCGCTCGCACAGAACTTTATCGCCAGAGAGTTCGAGGATCACTTTTGACGTGCGCTTATGTTCGTGGCGGATGAGCGCATAAAGGCGTTCAGCGTCATTGCGTGACGGAACAAGGCTGGCATATTTCTCAGCCACATCCATGTCTGCCAAGAATAGTGATTTTTCAACTTCATCAATCGCCAAACGGAAGCCCGGAGATTTCACAAACATTTCTTTCAGAAGTCTCATGCCCGACCCACCACGCGCCGAAACAAAATCATCCAACGCATAACCAAGCCCATACCAACCGGTGAGCAAGTGTCGGTTTTGGCTCCATGCAAACACCCATGGAATAGCGCGTAAATCCGAGAGGCCCTTGGCCCCAAAGCGCCGCGCTGGTCGCGAACC
>JANPGD010000054.1:0-65975 GCA_031423845.1 Hyphomicrobiales bacterium
GGAGGGTGGATCGCGCACTTTAGTGCGCGAGACTTAGGCAGTTTTATTAAAACTGCTATGGTGGGGAACACGGTATTAAATATTTAATCCGTTGCCGGCACCCCATCCGCCCAAGTGGGCACCTTCCCCGCAAGCGGAGAAGGAGAAGATTCAAAATCTAAATCCCCACCAGCGCCTGATCAATATCGGCAATCAAATCATTCACATTTTCAATGCCGATGGAGAGCCGCACCAGATTATCGGGCAGGGTGCTGGTTGGACCTTCCACTGTCTTGCGGTGCTCTGCTAAACTCTCAACACCACCTAAAGATGTTGCTGGGATAATCACTTTCAAAAGCGTGCAGAATTTTTTGGAGCCTGCAAAATCGGATTTCAAAAGCAAACTCATCATGCCGCCATAACCATTGGTCATTTGCCGCCGCGCAATCGCGTAACTTGGATGCGTGGCAAGACCGGGGTAAAGCACGCGCTCAATTTTCGGATGATTTGAAAAATGTCGCGCAATGGCCAACGCATTGTTTGAAGCTTGCCCATAGCGCACGAACAATGTGCGCATACCACGCATCAGCAACCAGCAATCAAAAGGCGCTAAGGGCGAACTCGACTTGGTGCGCAGCCAATTGATTCCTTTCCAACGCTCATTCACATCACTTGTGATCAAGGCACCCGCCAAAACATCAGAATGTCCATTGAGATATTTCGTAACAGAATGGAAAACAATATCTGCACCAAGTGCCAGTGGCTGCGTTGTGACCGCGCCTGTGGCGGTCGCATCGACAGCTAGAATGGCACCCACATTGTGAGCGGCCTTGGCAATCTCTTCAATATCAATCACATCCCATGTCGGGTTGATCGGTGTTTCAATCCAAACCACATCAGTGTTGGGTCTTAATGCGCCAACTAAGGCACCAGGAATGTTGGAATCAACGAGAGTTAGAGTGATCCGGCCTTTGGCTTCCAAGCGTTGCAGCCACTCTCTCGTATTATAATACATCACCTCAAGGGCGACCACATGCGCACCCTGTGGAATGGTTTCAAACAATGTTGTGATGGCTGCCATACCAGAGGCAAACAAGAGTGCTGCTTTACCGAGTTCAAGTTCCGCAAGAATTGCTTCAGCCTGCCAAAGATTTGGACTGCCATTGCGGATATAGTTTTCTTTCAGCAGCGGCGCATAGTTCTCATCACGCGCATAAGTCGTTGATAGATAAAGCGGCGGAACGACGGCCCCAGTTGTTTTATCGGTGGAACGCAAGGCGTGAGCAGCAATAGTTTCAGGGCGCAGTTTATCGTTAGACATGTTGTCCGCCATTAATGTGAAGTTCGGCACCGGTCACATAACTGGATGCGTCGGTGCAAAGAAAATAAATCGCTTTAGCCACTTCTTCGGGCTGGCCCAAGCGCTGCAGCGGCAGGTGCTCAACAATTTTCTCAGTGCCGGGAGACAAAATAGCTGTTTCAATTTCACCAGGAGAAATAGAATTCACCCGCACCCCGCGTGGCCCAAAATCCGCCGCCATTTCTCGGGTGAGTGAAGCAAGTGCGGCTTTCGATGTTGAATATGCTGCCCCCGCAAAAGGATGTACGCGTGAGCCTGCAATAGAAGTTACATTCACCACCGCACCCTTGGCTGTGGTCAACTCATCAATCAATCCGCGCGCCAACATAATGGGTGCAAAGAAATTCACTTGGAATACGCGCTTCCATTCGTCTTCGTCAGACTCAATCGTGTTGAGCCGCGCACCCCCTGATTTCTTGGGGCTTATCGCGGCGTTGTTAATTAGCGCGTGAAGGCCGCTGCCTTGCTTTTGTAATTTTTCCCGCATCACCAATATGGCTCGGGCCGTATCTTCCGACGACGCAAGATCAACAACAATATGATCTTCAGGTCCAGCATCCCAAGGACAGTTTTCAGGAAACGGATGGCGCGAGCAGGTGATCACCCGCCAGCCGCTCGTCGAAAAGCGCTTCACGGTTGCATGCCCTATGCCGCGAGACGCTCCGGTGAGAATTACAGTTTTACGGGATTCTAAATTGGGCATGAATTATGGATACAACTTTGCCTTGGTCCAGCCAGCACTTTGATTTTCGCGGCGGAACACAACTCTATCATGTAAGCGGAAAGGCCTGTCGTGCCAGAACTCAATGGACAAAGGTAAAATGCGAAAACCACTCCAATGTGGTGGGCGCGGCACGGTGCCAATGGCATATTTGGCAGCATACATGGCCACAGCCGTTTCTAATGCAAAGCGGCCTTCCAGTGGGCGTGATTGCGCACTGGCCCATGCGCCAATGCGACTGTCGCGTGGGCGCGAATTGAAATAGGCATCGGCTTCGGCTTCTGTCACTTTTTCAACTAAACCACGCACCCGCACTTGGCGACGCAATGATTTCCAATGCCACATGACAGCGGCCTTCATGGTCGCCTGAATTTCTTGGCCCTTCTGGCTTTCATAGTTTGTGTAAAACACAAAACCTTTTTCGTCGAAGTCTTTCAATAAAACCATGCGAACATTGGGTAAGCCTTCTTCATCCACAGTGGAAAGCGCCATGGCATTAGGATCATTGGGTTCTGATTTTTCAGCATCCTTCATCCATTCGGCAAACAGTGCGAAAGGATCATTGCGTTCAGTGAAACCTTGTTGAGCAGTGGTGACGGCTAGACGTTCGAGATCCATTATTTTTCCACGGTCGCTTTCAGATTGGCAAGACCATTTTCAAAATCCTTGCCGACTATCTTGTCCATATTCATAAACATATGCATGGCCTTCATCATCAAATTAAGGTCGCCACGCATTTCCCATTTGATGGTAGTGGAAGCGCCTTGCGGCACAAGTGTAAATTCCGTCACATTGTCGGCCTTGAAGGGTTTCAAAAAATGCAAATCAAGCTGCACGGTGGAAGAGGGAACCGAGTGGGTGATTTCCATACTACCTTCGCCCACTTTTTTATTGCCTAGCCACGCATACTTGGCACCTTTGCCTGTGGTAGGGCCTGTGTAGTTGCGTTGCATGGAGGGGTCCATCTTGTCCCAAGGTGACCAATTGGCCCAGTTTTTAAAATCATTAATCTGAGCAAACACTTTAGCTGGTGAGGCGTTGAGTGTGGCACTGCGCGACATTGAAAATGTGCCTGGCCTGCTATTAGCCAGCAACAGAAATGCGACGATGACGATGGCAATAATGATCAGCGCTGTTAACATAAAGCTCTCCCTCAAGACGGCGTGAAATAAGCATAGAGCCTATAGAGGGTTCCCGTCCAGCCCGTTGCGACCAGCAAGTGCCTAACTCTTTTTGTAAACCAGATGCAAAGCCCCTTCACCTGCTGCCACTTCGACACTGGCATAGCCGAGCCCAGGCAAGTCGATGCCGGAAAGCAGGTTCTCTCCTGCGCCTAGAACGACGGGAGAGACTGCAAGATGCAGATGATCAATCAGCCCGGCTTGCAGAAATTGCCGCACAGTGTGTACCCCGCCACTCAACCGCACGTCTTTTCCAGCAGCGGCAGCATTCGCTTTTTTTAGCACCTCAGCGGGGCTACCGGTGACAAATTCAAAGACTGTGCCTCCTTCCATCGTGATGGGTGGTCGGGGATAATGGGTCATTACAAAAATTGGCGAATGATAAGGCGGGTTTGGCCCCCACCAGCCTTTCCAACCATCGTCAGGCCACTCGCCACGTTGCGGCCCAAACATGTTGCGCCCCATAATCGCCGCACCGATATTTTCGAAGCCGCGTGAGGCGTATTTGTTATCTACACCTGTTGTGCCTTCTGTCTTGCCGAACATTGTTTGAAAGGTTTTGGTGGCCACAAACCACTTGCCCAAATCCATGCCGCCATCACCAAATGGTTTTTCGAAACTCTGGTTAAGGCCAGTCGAAAAGCCGTCCACGGAAACTAAAAAACTTTCAACACGCAATTTGCTCATTTCCACTCATAATCCTCGGTTGGAAATTTTGGCAGAAAGTTTATTATAGTGAAGGGCCAGAGAAGTTAACAACTGCAATCCGCGCGAATCCCTGTAATTTTTCGTAACCTGCCGTTACTTTCTTTCTCCAGTTAACTATGCAAGAACGCGGCGCTGAGGGTGCTTTGGGCAAAAAATTGGGTTAGGATTATTATGACTTTGAAATCGGGTATAATGGCTGGCAAGCGCGGCCTTATCATGGGTGTGGCCAACAACCGTTCAATCGCCTGGGGTATTGCTAGGGCCTGTGCCGATCATGGCGCTGAACTGGCCTTCACCTATCAGGGCGATGCGTTGAAGAAGCGTGTGGAACCCTTGGCCGCAGAGGTCAATTCGCCGTTGGTTTTGCCTTGCGATGTGAGCGACATGGCCTCCATCGATGCCACGTTTGATGCGATTAAAGAAAAATGGGGCAGCCTCGATTTTGTGGTCCACGCCATTGGCTTTTCCGACAAGAATGAGTTGACCGGCCGCTATGTCGATACTTCAGCCGAAAACTTTACGAAGACAATGTTCATCAGTGTTTACAGCTTCACAGCGGTGGCCCAACGTGCCGAAAAAATGATGCCCAATGGTGGCTCACTTCTCACGCTCACTTACTACGGTGCAGAAAAATGGATGCCGCATTACAATGTCATGGGTGTTGCCAAAGCCGGACTTGAAGCTTCAGTACGCTATATGGCGGCTGACTTAGGCGTGAAAAACATTCGCGTGAATGCCATTTCTGCAGGCCCCATCAAAACCCTCGCAGCATCTGGCATCAGTGACTTCCGCTATATTCTCAAATGGAACGAATATAATTCGCCACTCCGCCGCACAGTGACAACTGAAGAAGTGGGCGATGCTGGCATGTATTTCTTGTCGGATTTATCACGCGGTGTCACCGGTGAAATTCATCATGTGGATTCAGGCTATCATGTTGTTGGCATGAAAAACCCCGAAGCGCCTGACATGTCGGTTGATAATGCTCCAGAATAATCTGCCGATCATTTATTTCATCCGCCATGGTGAAACCGATTGGAATAAGCAGGGTCTCATTCAAGGCTCAATCGATACGGATTTGAATGCCCATGGCATTGAGCAAGCCAAAGAGGTGGCGCGCGCGCTATCTGAAAAGACGGGTGAGTTTGATCGGTTTAATTTTGTCGTCAGCCCACAGCGCCGCGCCCGCGAGACCATGAATTATATCGCCACTGCTTTAAAGCTGGATGAAGGTGAAATCAAAATTGAACCGCGTGTGCGCGAACTGGGCTTTGGCATTTGGGAAAACCGTCCCTTCTGGGAATTGAAAGATTCTCCCATTTATCCAGCCGATGCCGAAACCCGTTATAGCTGGCGCCCCGAAGGCGGTGAAAGTTATGCCGATGGCGTGGCCCGTGTGGATGATTGGCTGGCGACAGTTGAAGGCCCCACACTGGTCGTGGCCCATGGTGCCGTGGGTCGTTGCCTCATGGGCCGGGTCGCCGGACTGTTGCCCGCCCAAATTGTTACGCTGAAAACTCCACAAGGCTGTTATTGCCGCTTGCAACAGGGCAAGATTGATTGGTTTGACGCGAACCACGATGCAGCTTAATTAGGGTCTATGTCACACAACACCTTTGGTCACCTCTTCCGCATCACAACATTTGGCGAAAGCCATGGGCCCGCCATTGGCTGCGTGGTGGATGGGTGCCCACCCGGCATTTTGTTGACACCAGATGATATTCAAGGCTTCCTTGATAAGCGCAAACCCGGCCAGAACCGCTTCACCACCCAGCGCCGCGAAGCTGATGAAGTGAAGATTCTTTCTGGTGTGTTTGAAGATGAGCGAACAGGTGGCCCGCGCACCACGGGTGCACCCATTATGCTGATGATCGAAAACACCGATCAGCGCTCCAAAGATTATTCCGAAATTCGTGATAGCTATCGCCCCGGTCATGCTGATTTTACCTATGACGCAAAATATGGCATCCGTGATTATCGTGGCGGTGGAAGGTCAAGCGCGCGCGAAACCGCAAGTCGTGTGGCCGGTGGTGCCGTGGCCCGCAAAATTATCCCTAATGTCACCATTCGTGGAGCCTTGGTGCAAATGGGTCCACATAGAATTGATAATAAAAATTGGGATTGGTCCGAAGTTGATCGTAACCCATTCTTCTGCCCTGACGCAAAGGCAGCGGCGGATTGGGAAATCTATTTAGACGGTATTCGCAAATCAGGCTCATCCTGTGGTGCGGTAATCGAAGTCACAGCTTCTGGTGTGCCCGCCGGATGGGGTGCTCCGATATATGCGAAATTAGATTCGGAATTGGCCGCCGCCATGATGAGCATAAACGCCGTTAAAGGTGTTGAGATTGGCGATGGCTTTGCCTCGGCCGCTCTCACCGGCGAAACCAATGCCGATGAAATTCGCATGCGCCACGGCAAGCCAGAATTTTTGTCGAACCATGCAGGGGGCATTTTGGGCGGCATATCATCCGGCCAAGATGTTGTGGTGCGCTTTGCCGTAAAACCCACATCGTCCATTTTAACAGCGCGTAAAACCGTAACCAAAAAAGGCGAAGACGCCGACATCATCACCAAAGGTCGTCACGATCCATGTGTGGGCATTCGTGCCGTGCCTGTGGGCGAAGCGATGATGGCTATTGTATTGGCAGATCAATTTTTACGGCATAGAGGGCAGGTGGGTTAACCCCAGTCCCGTACTTGAATATCAAACACGTATGTGTTAAGTGTTGTGTAGAGGTTCACACATGACAACTAATCTCGCCCTTGACCCAAAACTCCTTGATCGTGCCCTGAAAATCAGCGGTCAAAAAACTAAGAAAGCCGCGGTCACGCTGGCTTTAGAGGAATTCATTGCAAAGCGTTCGCAGAAGAACATGCTTGATCTCATGGGCAAGCTCGAATGGGATGAGAGCTTCGACTACAAAGCCGAACGCTCGCGCTGATGGCGTTTTTTGTGGACACAACAGTTTGGTCGCTGGCCTTGCGCCGCGATGTGGTTGTTGATGTTCCAGAAGTCAAAGCCCTGAAACATGCCTTGGCTGAGGGCGGGCAGATCGTGACGACAGGATTGGTCTTGCAAGAAATTCTACAAGGTTTTGTTGGCCCCAAAGCCAAGTCAGATATCATCGACCGCTTTGCCGCAATCCCCTTTGTCTCGCCTGACCGCGCCGATCACATCGCAGCAGCAGACTTGCGCAACACATGTCGAAGGGCAGGTGTGCAAGTGGGAACGGTGGATGCAATCTTGGCGCAACTTTGCATCAGGCATAAGTTGATTTTGCTATCTACAGACAATGACTTCAAAAATATGGTCAAACATTTAGACTTGAGAGTGTGGTCAGCGATCTGATTCCAACTCGGTTCATCCCCACAACATGTATATTTCCGCGAAGGCGGCAATCCAACTAGCCTTAAGTTATAAATCAAAAGATAGGCCACCGCGTTCGCCGGTGTAACGGTGGCAAGTGTGTACGGCCATCGAATCCGCTACCACCGAATCTCAGTTTATTTGATAACTATTGCAGCCTCTTAATTTCTGTAATGTATTTGCTTAGTCTTAAATAGTCCACACAGTGAGCCGAAATGTCTTCAACACCCAACTGCGGGACTTCTACCAATATCCGATACTCTTTTTCCCATTCCAGATTTGGGTTCTTGAATAAATATGCTTGAAACGGCTCCGACTTTTCAGACTTCCTATCCAATAGTCCAGTCTTGTAAATTGGCTTTGTAGCGATGATTCTTGCGGAGGGAAAGCGAATTCGAATTTTTCGAGCCAACTGTTCGATCAAAGGTCGGGTATCCAACTTCAAGCAGACATCATAGCCGCAACCTTTTCTGTTAAACCAGCGCAAGTGATCATTTGGATTGTATTCAAAAGAGGTGCAGAAAACTAGGGCGTTGACTGTCCGACTTATGATGAGTGCCCCTTTTGAAGGGATGACTAGGCCGCCCACATTGCCTGGCGGTGAATACAAAAGATGCTCTGCGCCCTCGTGAGAGTCACCGTACTCAGAGCCATCAATTTCGTTCACACTTCTGTAATTAGCCAGCGTTCCAAAACGAAACGATCCTTTAGCCAAATACTCATCATAAGTCCTATGTGTGCAATACTTATAAAGAAACTCAGGGCACTCATCCTTAAAAATTAACATGGAAATATCTGCACGCGAGGTCAAAAGCTATTGCGCTCCCACTAGTTCCCCAGCACCGCCGCTTCAAGAATATCCATGCCTTCATTTAAAATCATATCGCTGGCGGTGAGTGGCGTGAGCAAGCGCACTACATCGCCGTAAACGCCACAGGTCAGAATCAAAAGCCCGCGCTCCAAACATTTGGCAGCCAGCGCCCTAGCGCCGCCAGCATCCGGCTTGTTGCCGCCATGCTCGGTCACCATTTCAAATGCGCACATGGCCCCAAGGCCGCGAATATCGCCAATCGGCATACCTTGCTTTTTGGCTTTGATGGCATTGAGGCGCTTCATCATCATCTCGCCTTGCTTGACTGATTTCTCCAGCAAGTTCTCAGTCTCAAAAGCTTCAAACACACCCAGCGCTGCCGCACAGGCAATGGCGTTACCAGCGTAAGTGCCACCAATGCCGCCCGGATCTGGAGCATCCATAATTTTGGCGCGGCCCGTGACAGCAGCCAGTGGGAAGCCACCTGCCAGCGATTTAGCGGATGTTACGAGATCAGGCTCAACGCCATAGTGCTCCATGGCGAAGAATTTTCCGGTGCGGCCAAAGCCGGATTGAATTTCATCAGCGATCAACAAAATGCCATGCTCATCACAAAGAGCACGCAGGCGCTCCATCAATTCTTGAGGGGCAATATAAAATCCACCTTCGCCTTGAACTGGCTCAATGATGATTGCCGCGACACGCTGTGGCTCGACATCGCATTTGAACAGAAGCTCAATGGCGTGAATAGAGTCTTCCACTGAAATGCCTTTATGCGCCACTGGAAATGGCACATGCCAAATCCCGCCGGGCATGGGCCCGAACTTTGCTTTATAAGGCAGCACTTTGCCTGTCAGCGCCATGCCCAAAAGTGTGCGGCCATGAAAGCCACCATGAAACGCAATCACATCCGATCGACCAGTATAGCAGCGCGCATATTTAATGGCGTTCTCGACAGCCTCGGCACCTGTTGTGACCAAAGCCGATTTCTTTTCACCAGAAATAGGTACTGCTGCATTCAGCTTTTCACACACTTCAATGAAGGGCTCATAGGGCATAACCATCGCGCAGGTGTGGGTGAATTTTTCCAGCTGCTCATAAACCCGCTTCATCACCAGCGGGTGACGATGACCTGTGTTGACCACCGCAATGCCACCGCCAAAATCCACATAGCGGTTGCCTTCAATATCCCAAATCTCAGAATTCTCAGCTTTCGCGGCCATAACCGCAGCGCCCATGCCAATCCCACGGGAAACGGCTTTGGCGCGGCGTTCAACCCAAGCCTTGTTGGAACCAGCGGGTTGATTGTGGATTGGTGCGTTCATGGGAAATCTCCGTAAAATGATGTCTGTAATCTAGCCTTGGCCTTGGTACGGGAGCAATTGAAATGAATGGGGCCAGATTTACCAGCATTTCCACAGGCGAGTTGGGCCAGTTGCGCCCATGCCAACACTGCTTTAAACAGCACCCACAATAACATGGGAGCGCTAAATTGAACACGTCATCAAACACACTTGCCAACCAACTCTGGCATCCAACATCATCGTTTTTCTCGATTAGAAATCTTGTTCTGGCCGTCGCGGGCAGCTTGCTGGTGGCCATTGCAGCGCAGGTCAATATTCCAATGTATCCCGTGCCGATGACATTGCAAACATTGGCCGTGCTTGCCATTGGTGCTGCTTTCGGCGCGCGTTTGGGTGCAGCTACTTTGGCGCTCTACGCCATTGAAGGTGCTGCGGGCCTTCCATTTTTTGCACAAATGAAATCGGGTCTCGCTGTTATCACTGGAGCGTCCGGCGGCTATATTATCGGCTTCATTTTGGCTGCGGCCTTGGTGGGTTATTTGGCCGAACGGGGTTGGGATAAATCACTCGGGAAAATGATCTTAGCTTCGTTGCTGGGTGCCGCCGTGCTTTATATTCCGGGACTCATTTGGTTGCACAATTTTGCAGCGGATTGGGCTCAGACATTTGAATGGGGCATCACACCATTCTTGGCAGGTGATGTTGTGAAAGCTGTTCTTGCTGCGCTTGGTTTTCAAGCGGCATGGATGGGCTTAGGTACGAAGTAATTACATCGGCTCAAAGTCACTCGCTCCACGCACAAATTCATTGAGTGCGGCGGGGCGAGTGGCAGGGGGCTCGCGTCGTAGCTTGCAATTTTTAATATCGCAAAGTCGGCAGGTTGGGCCGAGTGGTCGTTGAGCTGTTGCGCTATAAATCGTTCTACTCAGCTGATCCGGCGAAAACACAATTCCAGCCATTTTATGTTGATCGCGCACAGCCAGCATCACAAGCTGTTTGCCATCATTGCTTTTTAAAGCTGTCGCTTTAATTTCACGATCACAATCAAACAACGGTAGTTGCCCGCACAAGCTGCCGGATTGCGGCAGGTGAAAACCAAGCGGGCCAAGTTTTTCAATTACGGCGCCCGTTGTGTCCACAGCGAGAAATCCAACCCCATTTGTCATTGCCATGCGCTTCATAATTTTCAGACGACTGATACTGAATCGTAAAGCGAGGGCTTCAATATCAAACTTCAAGTCCTCAGCCGAAGAAACAAATTTCCCCGCAGGACATAAAATCGCCAATGCTAAAACATGAGCGAGTTCTTGGCGTAACAGGCGGCTGCCTTCGGGCTGCTTGGCAAATGGTGATGCAGAAATAATTTCATTAAACTTTGCCCTGCCCTCAAGTTGAGCCACTAGCAATGTAACTTCCCACAATCGTTGCTCCGCGTTCAATTTTTCCGAAACCAACAAGCGTTGTGAATGCCGATCATAACGCGCTCGGTCATGGCCCATAATATCAGTTGGGATAATACGCACATCAATTCCTGAATGCCCCCGCAACTTCGCCTTCAACCCTGCCATCGGATCATCCTTCGGCGAAAGATCAAACCAAATTTCCTCTGCTAAGGCTTCAAGAGATGGAAATGTAACTTGCTCCTGCACAAAGCGGCGAACGGCATCAAATGGAATTTCTGTTTGCGCAGCGCCACCCATCGCTATATTTTGTGAAAGCTCACCAAGGCGCTTCAACACTTCACGGTAAGCCTGATAAAGCTTCACAGTAGCGCCCACTAAGTTGGGCGCCACTTGGGCTGCTTCCTGCAATTCGGTGACAGCCGGAATTTCACCAACCAGCAGAGGATCGGAAATCACTTCCTTCAACTTGGCTAAACTGTCACCAGATTCGGGGGTAGCCCCCAGCTCAGCAATATCCACCCCATGCAGCGCATTCAACTTTATCAGTAGTTGTGCCGTGACGGGTCGCTGGTCGCGCTCAATAAGATTGAGATAGCTCGGTGAAATGCCCAAGCTCTCCGCCAGTGCCGCTTGGCTAAACTGCAACCGATTGCGAATGCGCCGCAGCCGCGCTCCGGCAAATATCTTACTTCCAGCCATATTTACAATCTTTACAAATTATCGAATATATATTTACAAAATATAACACATTATCTTGAAGTTGCTAGCTTTAGCGGCGTTGAAATGTAAATATTTGTCATGGATTTACAGGAGCACCCCATGATCAATTTCGACGCCATCACCCCATCTGCACCACAAGGCCGTTTTGATGGCATTTCACGCAACTACACGGTGGCCGATGTGCAGCGCCTGCGTGGTTCCACTCAAATCCGTCATACATTGGCTGAAAATGGAGCGAATCGTTTGTGGTCGTTACTCAAGGAAGAACCTTTCATCAACGCGCTCGGTGCACTCTCCGGCAACCAAGCCATGCAAATGGTGCGCGCTGGATTGAAGGCGATTTACCTTTCGGGCTGGCAAGTGGCGGCCGATGCCAATGTTGCCGGCGGCATGTATCCCGATCAGTCATTGTATCCCGCAAATTCCGGACCAGAGCTAGCCAAGAAGATCAACAAGACTTTGCAACGCGCTGATCAGATCGAACATGCTGAAGGCAAGATGTCAGTTGAGAATTGGTTTGCGCCAATCGTGGCCGATGCTGAAGCCGGCTTCGGTGGCCCGCTCAATGCCTTTGAAATTATGAAGGCCTACATAGAAGCTGGCGTTGCCGCCGTGCATTTCGAAGATCAACTCGCCTCAGAAAAGAAATGCGGTCATTTGGGCGGCAAAGTGTTGATCCCAACATCTGCTCACATTCGCAATCTCGTTGCAGCGCGTTTGGCGGCTGATGTGATGGGTGTTCCTACCTTGATCGTGGCGCGCACCGATGCGGAAGCAGCAAAACTTCTCACCTCCGATATTGATGAGCGCGACAAGCCTTTCGTGATGTTTGGGGAACGCACCAGCGAAGGTTTCTATCATGTGCAAAATGGCATTGAACCTTGCATTGCGAGAGCCATCGCCTATGCGCCCTATGCCGATCTCATTTGGTGCGAAACTTCAACACCTGATTTGGCGCAGGCTAAGAAATTTGCTGAAGCTGTGCGCAAAGAATATCCAAATAAGATGCTCGCCTATAATTGTTCACCCAGCTTTAATTGGAAAAAGAAATTGGATGATGCCACCATTGCAAAATTCCAAAAGGAATTGGGTGCCATGGGTTATAAATTCCAGTTCATTACGCTGGCAGGCTTCCACCAATTGAATTTCGGCATGTATGAATTGGCCAAGGGCTATCAAGCCACGCAAATGAGCGCCTATTCAAAATTGCAGGAAGCTGAATTTGCCGCTGAAGCCAATGGCTACACAGCGACGCGCCACCAACGTGAAGTGGGAACGGGTTATTTTGATGCCGTCTCCACCGTCATCAGCGGTGGCCAATCTTCCACCGGGGCGATGCACGAATCCACCGAAACTGCACAATTCAAAGCCGCATAGGAGGCCGTGATGTTAAAAACTCACGTAAAAGATCGCGCCGTTGCTCAAAGCTCTGAAATGAGCGACCGCCAAAAGCTGGCCATCAATCGCTTGGCCAATGAATTGCACCGCTTGAACAATGCCGTGATTGCCGCAGTTGAGTCCGGCATTTCAGTGGAATTGCAGCGTGGCGCAAGGCATCATGCCGAGGGTGGCTACTGGGGCGATTTGATGATCCCGATCGTCGTTAAACAATCCGCGATTTGATCTAATATGTCGCATAGAAATGATTGCCCAAAGCAATCGAAGCAGCTATAGACGCGCCAACAAAGCACTTATCGAGTGCTGTTGGGGCGTCGCCAAGCGGTAAGGCACCGGATTTTGATTCCGGCATTCGGAGGTTCGATCCCTCCCGCCCCAGCCAAACCTTTCCAAGCCAATTGAATTTCCCAAGGGTTTCTAATTTCTTTCTTTCGATTTTTAGACACTTTGTTTACAACTTATAAATGCTTTATCCACGATACACTACTTATACGATAGTGGATTTTGCCTAATGAATATGTCGGTTCCTGCCTCCCCAATTGGTTCGCCTCCCCATGTCAGATCTATGGGTTGGATTGGTACAACAGCTTTGGCCATGGGTGGGAGCAATCAAAGTCTCTTTCTGATAGCGGCGTTGTTTGCGGGTCAAGGTGACATTCTAGGTCAAGGCAGTGCTGCCGTACCGCTCTTAATTATTGGCGTTTTGCTCAGTTGGGCAGCAGCCCCTGCATGGACCGAATTGGTGTTAATGTGGCCTAACCGCGTAGGAGGCATTGCGGCTGCCTGCTCGGAAGCTTTTCGCCCCTATAGTGCCGTGCTCTCCTGCTTGGCGGGCACCTGCTATTGGTGGGGCTGGGTGCCAACTTGCGGATTGACGGCGTTGCTATCAGCCTCGGCAATTCAACAATGGTATTTGCCTTGGCTTCCGGTTGAAGCCGTCGCTTGCGCATTGGTGATATTTTTCACGATTGTGAATTTATGCGGCATAAAATGGGTTACACGTCTGATGATCCCCGTTGCCGGGGCCTCTGCGTTACTGGCTCTGATATCGTCACTTGTTCCTATAATGACAGGCAGTGTTGATTGGCACCAAGCCACAGATTTTAAATTGACCTCACCGTTTTCAGGCTGGTTTGGTGATCTTACATCGGTAATGGCAGGGCTTTATATCATAGGCTTTGCCGCACCTGCCTTTGAAGCAGCCACCTGTCATGTGGGCGAAACCATTAACCCCAACCGAAATGTGCCGCGCGCTGTCCTGGCCAGTGCTGCGATGGCGGGTGTCTATTTCATCATCATTCCGGTTGTTTGGTTGGGGGTTCTTGGCCCAGAGCCGCTGGGAAAAGATCTCGCCGTTTCTCTGGGTCCGGTATTTGCTCCGTTGTTTGGCAGTTTGGGTAAAGCCGCCGCGATTTGGTTTATGATGCTCAATATGTTTCATGGCACCATGCAGCCTCTTGCAGGTGCCGCACGTTCGTTGTCACAACTGAGTGAAGATGGTCTATTGCCACGATTCCTTGCTTTGCGTTCAAAGACCGATTGCCCATGGGCGGCAACTCTACTCACAGCCACCATGTCAATTGTATTCCTTCTGATGGGCGATCCGATCTGGCTGATTGCGGCTGCGAATTTCACTTATTTAATCGCCGTTTGTTTGCCCAATGTGGCGGCGTGGTTGTTACGCCGCGATTTGCCTTTGGCTCACCGTCCTTACCGTGCGCCGCGTGGCACCATTGGGCTTGGACTTGTTGCTTCAATCATTTGGTTGCTCTCGGCCATTCTCGGCTTTCAACAGTTTGGTCTGCCCACTGTGCTTATTGGTTTGGCCATGGCCTATTCTGGTGCTGCACTTTACGCTTGGCGCAAAATTGAAGATCGGCGTTTGCAAGGGCTTCCGGCTTTCACGCAAACGCTGCATCTAAAATTGACTGGTGCGATGCTGCTTGTTCTCGTTCTTGATGGCGCAGGATACGTTCTTGCCGTTGGCAATGTGCCTGCCGAACACACGGCCATGGTTGCAGCTCTTGAAGATATTTTTGTCGTTGTGGCAATGCTCACCGTTACCGTGGGGTTAGTGATGCCGGGGATCATTGCGCATGTCGCCACGCAAGTGAGCGACGCTGCAAAGAAACTCACTTCTGAAACCCTCTATGACTTTTCGCGGGCCATGACGGCGCTGGGCAAAGGCGAACTAGAATCGGCTTTCGCCACAGTTAACATTTCTCCAGTTCTTGTTCATTCCAATGACGAACTTGGTGAGATGGCAAAAAGCTTTAACCTTCTTCAGGACGAGGTCGCCGTTGCAGCACTAGGTCTCAACGAGGCCCGCAAGCATCTCTCAACTGCGCGGAGTGAACTTACGGCATCCTATGAGAACATGACCTATCTGGCACACCATGATGCCTTGACCAAACTTCCAAACCGATTTGCATTCTCCAAACATCTCAAAGAAACTTTTGATGAAGCGGTGACTGAAGGCGGTCGATTTGCCATTTTCTGCCTTGATGCTGACAGCTTTAAGGAAGTGAATGATGTTTATGGTCATTCAGTGGGTGATGACCTTCTGTGTGAGCTTTCACGACGGTTGACCGTTGAGGCCAACGGAAATTACATCGCGCGGATTGGTGGCGATGAGTTCATTCTCGTTTCAAAGTGCACCGATCAAGATGAGATTCAAGAGCTTGGTAGAAGGTTACTCGCAACAGTCGCGGATCTTTTTGAGCTTGGTGTTCACCAGCTTCGCATTGGACTCAGCATTGGCGTTGCTGTATTTCCAAAAGATGGGGACGATATTCACACCCTGCTTTGCAATGCGGATACGGCGCTTTACCGCGCCAAGGCCGATGGCCGTATGGATATGCGATTATTTGTCCCTGAAATGGATGCCCATGCGCGAGACCTCCACGCCTTGACCGTTGATTTGCGCTCGGCAATTGCCAAGGGCGAGATGACTTTGCACTACCAGCCGCAGGCTGAAACGAATGGTCGTGTTTTTGGCTTTGAAGCTCTGCTGCGCTGGCAGCACCCAACCCGGGGTTTTGTATCGCCGCAAACCTTTATTACATTGGCTGAGCAAAACGGCCTCATTGCCGCAATCGGTGAATGGGTGTTGCGCACAGCCTGCTGTGAAGCGGCAACGTGGTTGCAGCCTCTTACAATTGCGGTCAATCTTTCTCCTGTACAATTCCAGCATGGCGATGTTGTGGGCCTGGTCCATTCCATACTTTTGGAAACTGGTTTGGCGCCTTCAAGACTTGAGTTGGAAATTACCGAAGGTGTTCTTATCAAGGATCAACTTACAGCATTGTCGATTCTGCGCCGTATAAAAGCACTTGGTGTTAAGATCGCCATGGATGATTTTGGCGTGGGTTATTCTTCGCTGTCTTCATTGCAATCATTTCCATTTGATAAAATCAAAATTGATCGCAGCTTCGTATCGGGTGCTGATGTAAACGGAAAATCCGCGGCAATCGTGCGCGCCATTATTGCTCTTGGAACGTCATTCAAAATACCCGTCATTGCTGAAGGTGTTGAAAACGAGAATGAACGACAATTCCTGTTGTCCGAAGGCTGCCATGAATTCCAAGGTTATTTGGTAGGTCGCCCCGCTGCAATATCCACTTATGCTCACATAACGCTCGGAAATGCGGAACCTATCAAAGCCATTGAAATTTTTGCGGTGAAGGCTGCCGGAGCATAAATAATATTTGCCAAAGGCAATTATTTCCAAGCCGCCAGTTGTTGAGGTTTTACTGAAGCAGAACCCAGAATTATTTTTGCAGTGCTTGGAGCTTTCCAAGTTTTGGTGCCGTAATTGAAAGCAAAAGTCAGGCCGCCGCGTTTACGCAAACGAATATAGTCCGGCAATGTTACCGTTTTCAATTTTGCCTTTCGCGTGACAAGCCCTATCACTTCAGTGAGCAAATCGGCATCTGGCCAGCAGGCTAAATAATGATGCTGACCATTGGCCACCAAAGCAGGATCTTTGTTGGTAAAGCGCGCCAACACGGTGGCCGTTGTTTCAAGATATTCGCGCCAACGCGAAGTGGTGCCGGACACTTTTCCCGTGACGACATCGCTTAAGCCGGGTCGCAATGAAGACACTTGGGTTACACGCAAATTCAAAACTTCGCGCAGCGGCCCCGGTGCAAGCCCTTCTGGAATCGCACAGTGCCGCGTCTTTGATCCGCTGCGTGGACCATAAAGAACCACCGCATCGGATTGTTCAAAGGCTTTGAGTGCCGCTTCTGAAACATGAGGCAGGGAGGGCACTAGGACCAGTCTATAATCTTTCAGTGAATGCCCCGGCGGCACAAAATCAACATTCAAGCCCAATCGCCGCACCGCTTCATACCAGCGGAACACAAGTTCTGGATATCTGAAATCCAAACCTTGCGGTTGAATGCGCGTAATCCACGAGGCTTCGTAGTCATAAACGATAGCCACGGGTGCTTGTTCAAGGGCTGGAAGTTTACCCAGCTTTTTCAACTCAACTCCAACAGCCTCGGCCTCTTTTCCGCCCGGCGACAATTCAGACAGGCCTGCCATATTAAGACCAGAATGCATTTGCTCTTGCGCAAAGGGCGCCTGCCTCCAGCGGAAATAACTGACGACTTCAGCACCGTGCGCCAAAGCTTCCCATGTCCACAGGCGCACCATGCCGGGTTTGGGCACCGGGTTCCATGGTGCCCAATTTACCGGGCCGGGCTGTTGCTCCATCACCCAGAACCGCCCACGCCCAACACCTCGATAAAGATCATGGTGGAAAGGCGCTATGTCGGGATGAGACGTCTCGGCCCATCGCACATGTTCGTCTTCAGAAAACGGAAATAATTCTGCAAAGCCTGATGGATAGGAATCATGGGATGCGAAATCGAGATTCTTCGAAACTTTCCAATGATCAAACTCATTGAAAAAGCCCATGAAGTTATGAGTAATCCAACGGCCCGGTGAATGGGCGCGAATAATCTCACATTGCATTTTATCTTAGGCGGCAACTTGGCTTGATTGGAACCGCCAGAAATCTAGTCGGGCTGCGGGATTGGTTTCGGTGACAGTAAGATGCGGCAAAGTAATCTGATCAAAGTTTGTTACTTCCATAGACCAAAAAACGTTGCCCCAAGCTTCGTTTAACTGGTCTGTGGTCTGATAGGCTTTGCGCAACCAATTTTGAAACGCCTTCAGATCTTCCGCACCCCAGGACAGCACGGTATTGTGACAACCATATTCATTGTCAGTCTGCCAGCCCGCAATGGCGGGATGTTTGCCGTAGCGCTTGGCCAAAACTTCGACGATGCGTTTGGTCTCATGATGATATGTTTCTGAAGAAAATGAATAATGGCGGCGCGAACCAAAGCTGCGCGCAATGCCGTGTTCGTCAACTGGTGCTATATCAGGATGCTCATCCATCAACCATTTTGGCGGCGTTGCTGTGGGTGTTCCGAGAACAACTTTCAATCCTGCATCGCCAAGCACTTCAATAGCCCGGTCAAGCCAACCGAAATCATACGCGCCACGCGATGGCTCCATGCGCGACCAAGCAAATTCACCAATACGAACAAAGCTGATGCCAAGTTCGCGCATCCGCTTTGCGTCATTTGCCCACCAGCTTTCTGGCCAGTGTTCAGGATAATAACAAACGCCCAACATTATTTTAAAATTTCACCGTGTTAAGTTGTGTGATTAGCTTTAGTCAGCAAATGGCACGCCTGAACAAAAACATCAAACTGCATTTTGTATGACATAAACGACTTTAAAAAGTTATCCAATTGAGTTTTTGACCATTCGATCAGGAAGTGCTTAGCTCTCACCAATGCCCAAGATGGGGCTTAATTGTTTGAGGGAGTTAAATATGAAAACACGACATCTATTTGCAACAGCGTTATTGATGGGCACCATGCTTGTCAGTGCTGCGGTACAGGCCAAATCATTGGTCTATTGCTCGGAAGGCTCACCCGAAAACTTCACCCCCGCGATGAACACCACCGGCACCAGCTTAGATGCCGCTCGCCCCGTTTATAACCGGCTGGTTCAATTTGAACCCGGCACAACTACTGTGAAGCCCGCACTTGCAGAAAGCTATGACGTGTCTGCTGATGGTTTGGTAATCACTTTTCATCTGCGCAAGGGTGTCAAGTTTCACTCCGGCGTGAATGGTTTCACCCCAACGCGTGATTTGACTGCTGAAGATGTTATCTGGTCGTTTGATCGCCAATGGAAGCCAGACCATCCTTATGCAAAAGTGTCAGCGGGGGCTTATGATTATTTCAACGATATGGGCATGCCAGACCTATTGGCTTCAATCGTAAAGGGCGCTGATGACCTCACTGTTATAATGACCTTGAAGGAACCAAACGCTCCAATCATGGCAAACCTCGCCATGGATTTTGCAACCATTCAGTCTGCTGAGTATGCTGACTTCCTGCTGAAGAAGGGAACGCCAGAACAGTTTGACCAAATGCCAGTGGGCACAGGTTCGTTCCAATTTGTCGATTATCAAAAAGACGCCGTCATTCGCTTCAAGGCATTTGATGGCTGGGCCGGTAAGCCAAAGGTCGATGATCTTGTTTTTGCCATCACGCCTGACGCAACTGCGCGTTATGCTAAGATGAAGGCCAATGAATGCCAGATTATGATTGCGCCAAATCCGGCTGATCTTGCTGCCATGGGCAAGGATGGTGATATTCAACTTCTGCAACAAGCAGGCTTAAACATCGCATACCTTACAATGCAAACTCAAAAGCCTCCTTTTGACAAGAAAGAGGTGCGTCAGGCGATTGCCATGGCCATTGACCGCGATTCAATTCTGAAGGAAGTCTATCAGGGGGCAGGACAGAAAGCCAAAAATCCAATTCCACCAACTATCTGGTCCTATGATGATTCAACGGTCGACTACAGCTATGATCCAGCCAAGGCTAAAGAGATGTTGACTGCCGCAGGTGTCACGTCGCTCGATACGGATTTGTGGTGGATGCCAGTGCAGCGCCCCTACAACCCTAATGCCAAACGCATGGCGGAAATGATGCAGGCCGATTTAGAAAAAGTGGGCATTCACGCCAAGCTCGTTTCTTACGAGTGGGGCGAATATCGCAAACGCTTACAGGCTGGCGAACATCAAATGGGCTTGATCGGCTGGACTGGCGACAATGGTGATCCAGACAATTTCCTGTTCCTGCTCTCCTGCAAGGCCGATGGAACACCGGCGAGCCAAAACCAATCCAAGTGGTGCAACAAGCAATACGATGCCGATCTGCTAAAGGCGCGCACATTGTCCGATCAAGCTGAGCGGACCAAGATCTATCAAGAAATGCAGAAAATTCACCACGATGAAATGCCGTGGATGAACATTGCACACTCCACCGTGTACGAGCCAGTGCGCAAAGAAGTTTCGGGCTATAAGGTCAGCCCCCTCGGAGCGCATGAGTTCCAAAACGTAGATGTGACTGAATAATAGGTTTGAGGCCCTCATCTGAGCGATTTATCTTAAAATCGCCTAGGTGAGGGCATTTTCATATGATCAAATATCTTCTCAAGCGCGCAGCTCTCACGCTGCCCACTTTTATTGCCCTTATGTTCGTCACCTTCACGATGATCCGCCTGGTTCCCGGCGATCCTATTGAGGTGCGCCGGGGCGAGCGCGGAATTTCGCCGGAACGCTTGGCCGAGCTGCGCCATGTGATGGGCCTTGATCAACCTGTCTGGAAGCAGTTTCTCGATTATGTCTGGGCCTTGCTGCATGGTGATTTTGGTACGTCGATCGTTTCCAAAACTCCGATCACTACAGAATTTTTCACGCTGTTTCCGGCCACTGTAGAGCTCACTATGTGTGCTATGTTGTTTGCGGTGATCATCGCAGTGCCAGCAGGTGTCATCGCCGCAGCAAAGCGCGGTAGCATTTATGATCAGTCGATGATGGGTGTGGCTTTAGTGGGTTATTCCATGCCGCTATTCTGGTGGGGCCTCATGCTCATCCTGTTGATGTCCAACACCCTGCACCTCACACCTGTTTCTGGTCGCGTCGATCTCATTAAATATTTCTATCCGCAAGTCACCGGATTCTTCCTGATTGATTCAGTTTTGTCGGGTCAGAAAGGCGCATTCCTGGATGCTGTGCGCCACCTCATTTTGCCCACCATTGTGCTGGGCACAATTCCTTTGGGGGCCATTGCCCGCATGACGCGATCTTCGATGTTAGAAGTTCTTGAAGAAGATTATGTGAGGACTGCACGCGCTAAAGGGCTTTCTGTTTTTCGTGTGATCGGTTTTCATGCGCTTCGCAATGCGCTCATCCCTGTGGTCACGATGATTGGAGTGCAGCTCAGCTTTCTGCTGGCGGGTGCGGTTCTCACGGAGACTATTTTTTCGTGGCCGGGTGTGGGCAATTGGTTGATCCATTCCATAGAACGCCGAGATTATCCCGCCTTGCAAGGCGGCATTATGTTGATTGCCAGTTTGGTGATCGTGCTGAACTTTATAATGGACATGCTCTATGGCCTGATCAATCCGAGGATCCGCCATGGTCGTTGAAGCGCTTAATCCGGCACCACCCAGCGCCTTGCGCGCTTTCTGGTATTCCTTCCGCGAAAATCGTGGTGCAGTCATTGGCGCCATTATCGTTGGTTTAGTGATTCTGTGCGCGATTTTTGCAAATGTGTTGGCCCCTTACGATCCGCTTGAACAATTTCGAGGCTTCACCAAACTGCCACCTGTATGGGTTGAGGGCGGCACGTGGAAATATCCATTAGGCACCGATCCATTGGGACGTGATATGCTCTCGCGCATACTTTATGGATCGCGCATTTCGCTGTTCATCGGCTTGTCCATCATGGTGGTCTGCGCCTTCATCGGCACCTGCCTTGCATTGCTCGCAGCGTTTGTCGGTGGCATTGTTGATGTGATTATTATGCGCATCATGGATTTGATTTTGGCCATTCCTGATTTGGTTTTGGCTATTCTTATCATTGCCGTCATCGGCCCCAATCTCACCAACACCATTATCGCAATCACCATTGTGTATCTTCCGCGGTTTGTCATCCTGGTGCGAGCGACTGCGCTTGGTGAACTGAGCAAGGATTATGTGACCGCAGCAAAAGTCGCTGGCGTTGGCCCGTGGCGCTTGATGTTCAAGACCGTATTGCCAAATTGTGTTGCGCCCCTGATCGTTCAAGCAGCCCTTGGTGTTTCTGACGCCATTCTTGAAGCTGCGGCTTTGGGTTTCTTAGGTCTTGGCGCGCAGCCGCCACTGCCTGAATGGGGTTCCATGCTGGCTGATACGCGTGATCTCATCACCTCAAACCCGTGGGTTATGGCACTGCCCGGCATTGCCATTCTCATCACTGTGCTGGCCATCAATCTCATGGGTGATGGCTTGCGTGACGCGCTTGACCCACGCCTGCGGAGAAGCTGAGCCATGGCCCTTCTCGAAATCCAAAATCTCACAGTTGAATTCAAAACCTCCAGTGGCGCATTCCGTGCAGTGGATGGCGTATCCATGAACGTGGATGCGGGCGAAGTGCTAGCGGTTGTTGGTGAATCCGGTTCCGGAAAATCCGTAGCCATGTTGGCCGTGATGGGGCTTCTGCCATGGACCGCTAATGTGACAGCTGACCGCATCAACTTTGATGGTCGCGATCTTCTGAACATCTCTCCCGAGGATCGCCGCAAAATCACTGGCAAAGATATGGCGATGATTTTTCAGGAGCCGATGACCAGCCTCAACCCCTGTTTCACTGTGGGCTTTCAATTGATGGAGGCGATGCAAACTCATCTTGATCTCGACAAAGTTCAGCGCCGCAAACGCGCGATTGAACTTCTTGAAGAGGTGGGCATTCCGGCCCCTGAAACACGCCTTTCATCATACCCGCATCAACTTTCCGGCGGCATGAGTCAGCGGGTGATGATTGCCATGGCTTTGGCCTGCAATCCGAAACTGTTAATTGCCGATGAACCCACCACCGCGTTGGATGTCACCATTCAAGCGCAAATTCTCGAACTGCTCACATCCCTACAAAAAGACAAAGGCATGGGTCTAGTGTTGATCACGCATTCGATGGGCGTTGTCGCTGAGACCGCTGAGCGGGTGAGCGTGCAATATGCTGGCCAAAAAGTGGAGGAACAGCCCGTAGCAGGATTATTCGCGACCCCGCGCCACCCTTATACATCCGCATTATTATCGGCCCTGCCAGAGCGCGCCACAGGCCGCAGGTTGCCCTCTATTCAAGGCGTGGTGCCGGGTCAGTTTGATCGACCCAAGGGCTGCTTGTTTGCGCCCCGCTGCACCTTTGCAACTGATCTATGTCGGTCAACACCACCCACAATGCACTTGGGCGCACTGTGTCATTATCCTTTGGGTAAAACAGCATGACCCAGATTCTCAACGCCCAAAATCTCACGCGCTATTATAGTATTTCACGCGGGCCATTCAGCGAAGCAGCCACACTTAAAGCTGTCGACGGTGCAAGCTTCACGTTGGACCGAGGAAAAACACTGGCAGTTGTCGGCGAGTCAGGCTGTGGAAAATCGACGCTAGCCCGATTGGTGACGATGATAGAACCACCAACCTCAGGCACCTTAAATATCGCGTGCAAAGATATTGTTGGAGCAAGTTCAGAGACCCTGCGCGGTCTTCGCCCTAAAGTGCAGATCGTTTTTCAAAATCCCTATGGTTCGCTCAACCCGCGCCAAAAAATTGGGGCCATTCTCGAAGAGCCTCTGTTGGTTAATACCAACCACACTAAAGCCGAGCGCACCGAAAAAGCCCGTGCGATGATGGTGAGTGTGGGTTTGCGCCCGGAGCATTATGAGCGTTACCCCCACATGTTCTCCGGCGGCCAACGCCAGCGCATTGCTATCGCGCGGGCCCTGATGCTTGAACCTGAAGTGCTGGTGTTGGATGAACCCGTATCGGCCCTTGATATTTCAATTCAAGCCCAAGTGCTAAACCTGCTGGCTGATCTGCAAGAAAAACATAATCTCGCATATTTGTTCATCAGCCATGATCTTTCCGTGGTGAAGCACATCGCTGATGATGTGATGGTGATGTATTTGGGCCGCGTGGTGGAACAGGGCACCCGCGACGCAATATTTGCCAATCCGCAGCACCCTTATACCAAGGCCTTGCTGTCGGCTACACCAACGCCTGATCCTATGAGAAAACGCGAGCGTATGATTTTGAAGGGCGAGTTGCCATCACCGCTCAATCCACCGTTGGGCTGCACCTTTCATCCGCGCTGCCCTATTGCATTTGAAAAATGTCACACGGTCAATCCAGAATTCAAGCAACACGGAAAAACTTTCGCTGCCTGTCACGCGCTAGATATCTAGGGCTTCGATATTCACGAATGCTGAGCGCAAAGCTTTTGACCATTCCGTAGATAGCATTTTGAAATAAGGGTCATCCAAACCAATGCGCTTGGTGTGTTCGATTTTCAAACTATCTACCTCATAGGTGAGCAGATCAATTGGTAGGCCTACGCTGAGGTTCGAACGCAAGGTGGAATCGAATGATACGAGGATCATTTTTGCGGCGTCGCCTAAGCCCATGTCACTGCGGGCCACACGGTCCAAGATTGGTTTGCCGTATTTATGTTCACCGATCTGAAAAAATGGTGTGTCCGGCGTGGCTTCAATAAAATTTCCAGCGGCATAGATGTTAAACAGACGAGGGCGTTCGTTACCGACCTGACCGCCAAATATAAAGCTTGCAGCAAAGGCTTCACCATTGGCCGTGAGAAAGCCTTCATCGCTAGCCTTAACTGAGCGCACCGCATTGCCAACCACTAAAGCGGCTTGAAACATAGTGACGGCAGATTTCAACGTGTCGCCGGTTTCAGGAGGGTGGGCAATTTGCTCCGACAACATGCTGGTCACAGCTTGTGTCACCGCCAGATTGCCAGCGGTGAGCAAAACAAAAATTCGGTCACCCGGAAATTCCCATGTGAAAAGTTTTTTGAACTTGCCCACATTGTCCACACCGGCATTGGTGCGCGTGTCCGCTGCCATGACGAGGCCTTTTTCTAAAAGCATTCCAACACAATAAGTCATAAAACTGATTCCAAATCCATTCCGGTCTACTGTTGCGCAATCTCGACCCGAACTTCAACTGTCATGTGTTCGTCACTGGGGCTGCCGCGCCGTGAGCCTTTTATCGGAGCAACCGCCGCCGCATCAAGCCCCGCTGCAACCCGCACATAATGCTCAGTGGGGCATTGGCCATTGGCGGCATCAAACCCAACCCAACCTAAATCAGCCACCAACAATTCCGCCCAAGCATGGGACGCAACCGACGAGGCACCCACCCCTGTCACCAAATAACCCGTTACATAGCGCGCCGGAATACCAAGGTGGCGAGCCATGCTGATCATCACATGGGCATGGTCTTGGCACACGCCGTGCCCAACCACAAAAGCCTCCGCTGCAGTTGTGTGATAGTCAGAAGTTCCGACTTCGTAAGTGATTTTTTCATTCACAAATTTCATCAAACTGTGGGCTTGTTCAATTCCTGAACCATTCAAGTTTAATTTCTTGCACGCTAATTTTAGAGCTTCATCAGGCATGGTGACAGCTGTTTGGCGCAAGAATACTGTATCGGGTGCCATGCAGCTGAGCCCACGCACCACGCCGGCAGAATCCTGCGTATCAACTTCACCAACCGCGATGATTACATTTTCCAACCCAAGATTTTGTGCGGTGACGAGATGAATCCAATTTCCAAATCCATCGACATAGACCAGTGCTTTATCTATGCCAGCTGTGGTGATTTTCCAATTCACGGCCTTCTGCGATGCAAAATCCGCTGGCTGTAAGTGCAATCGCTGCACCAGATAACTGGATTTTGCATCATATTTATAGTGAGTTTCATGATGGATTTTGATGCGCATGATTTTCACGGAAAATTATAAGTCTGGCTGATGGCGGCCGACAAGTTTGTGTTGGTGGTGATGAATTTGCGTAGATATTCATGCAAGCCACTTTGGAAAATATCTTCCATTTTTCCAGACCGTAGCCGCGCCAAAGATTCTGCAATCATATCGTGGCAGACGTATTTTTGCCCATGCAAATTGGCCAAGCCTTCTAATGCAGTGTTGATCCACTGATGGCTAAACACCAGTGAGCGTGGCATTTCTTCGCGCAAAATCAAAAACTCCGCAACCAGCCAAGGCCGATAGCGACTATCCCTATAAAACCAACGATAAGATCGATGCGCCGATACGCTGCGCAAAATCTGCGCCCATTGCTGCATGTCTAAATCACTGCCCACATCGGAAGGCTTGGGTAGCAGAATGAAATATTTCACATCAAGAATGCGCGCCGTATTATCCGCCCGTTCAATAAAATTGCCGAGCTGGCTGAAATAATAATTTTCATTGCGCAACATCGTGCCAAGCACCGCACCGCGAAATGACATGGATCGATGTTTCACCCATTCGAGAAAAACTGGCAATCGATCCGAAGTAAGTTCGGAAGGTTTCACCGTTAACAATTCATTCCACGTGGAATTGATGCTCTCCCATACGTCGCGGGTCAGCGCTGTTCGCACCGCGCGGCCATTATCACGCGCGGCATGTATAACAGATTTGATACTCGAAGGATTGCTCTCATCAAAAATTAGAAAATCGACAACCTTGGCGGCAACGATATCATCATGCTTGGCGTTATAAGTGTGTTCGCAAGCCGCACTCATCAAGGTTGATCGCCATTCATCACGGTGACCTTCCACAGCCCCCGGCATAAGCGAAATGCGGTGCCCCACTTCCAGCAAGCGTGCCATATTTTCGGCGCGCTCCATATAGCGCGACATCCAATAGAGCGAAGAAGCGGTACGTCCGAGCATCAGTCCTCCAGAACCCAAGTGTCTTTTGTGCCGCCGCCTTGGCTGGAATTCACCACCAACGAACCTTCCTTCAAAGCCACACGCGTGAGGCCGCCGGGTGTGATGCGAATTTGGTCACCCGACAAAACAAAGGGCCGCAAATCAACATGGCGTGGTGCCACACCTGAAGCCGTGTAAGTTGGCACTGACGAAAGAGCCAATGTGGGTTGTGCAATATAGTTTGTTGGACGCTGTTTGAGTTTGGCGCGGAAAGTTTCAATCTCCGCCTTGGTCGACGTTGGTCCCACCAACATGCCGTAACCACCAGAGCCATGAACCTCTTTCACCACCAGTTCTTCCAGATGATCAAGCACATAAGACAATGATTCCGCCTCACCGCAGCGCCAAGTGGGCACGTTTTTCAGCAGCGGTTTTTCGCCTGTGTAAAATTCAATCACATCGGGAATGTAAGTGTATATGGATTTGTCATCGGCAATGCCGGTGCCCGGTGCATTGACAATTGTCACGCGACCTGCACGATAAAGATCAATAAGCCCCGGCACGCCAATCGAAGAATCTGGACGGAACGACAGGGGGTCAAGATAATCATCATCGATCCGGCGATAAACCACATCCACCCTTTTAGGGGCTTGCGTGGTGCGCATGTAGAGATAGCCATCCGACACAAACAGGTCACCACCCTCGCACAGCTCCACACCCATCTCGTCGGCCAGAAAGGCATGTTCAAAAAATGCCGAATTGTAAATTCCAGGAGTGAGGATGACGATCGTCGGGTCACCGTTGCAACCAGCAGGCGCCACACTTTCCAATGTCTTACGCAGCAATGCCGGATAATTATCAACGGGGGCCACACGTTGTTTTGAGAAGAGATCGGGAAACAAATGCATCATGGCCTCGCGGCCTTCGAGCATATAGGACACACCTGAGGGGGTGCGGCAGTTGTCTTCCAAAACATAGAATTCATTTTCAGCAATGCGCACAATATCGATGCCGATGATATGAGCATAAATGCCGCGCGCCGGATTTACGCCAACCATCTCCGGCACAAAGGCGGCATTCTGCGTAATGATTTCATGGGGTATCCGCCCCGCCCTAATAATTTCTTGGCGATGATAAATGTCATGGAGGAAGGCGTTTAAGGCTCGCACCCGCTGCTCAATGCCTGCCGATAGCCTGCGCCATTCCAACGCTGAAAACACCCGCGGAATAATATCAAACGGAATAAGGCGCTCGGATGCAGCACCATCACCATAAACTGAAAAAGTTATGCCTTGTCTGCGGAAGATGTTTTCGGCCTCGCGCTTGGCGCGCTCAACATCAGTGATGCTGAGTGTCTCTAGCCATTGCTCAACACTAGCATATGGTGCTCGCACAGCGCCCTTGCCTAAACCCATTTCATCAAAAAGCTTAACCATTCAATACCCCAGAATTGCAGTGTGGTTCCAATGTGAGGGTGTTGGCAAGTACAAATTTGTCACAAGCCCTAGTTGACGGTTTTTTTAAGAGAACTGGTGCTGCTTAGGTGACTCGAACACCTGACCCCCGCATTACGAATGCGGTGCTCTACCAACTGAGCTAAAGCAGCAATGCGCGGAAAGTATCTGCTTTTTGAGCAGAGTTCAACCGCTTCTACTCGACTCCAGGGTCGTCGGGAGCGCGCATTGTTTCTACAGTTTTTTGTTCGGTCGCCTTTGTCGTGAGCAATGGCGATTCGACTGGTGCCGACACTTGCCAATGACCGCTTGAAAGCAGCTCAAACGGCGGTTTCCACTCGCATGGTACGATTTCTCCCGTCACAGGAGAAACGGGAGTCCAGCGCGTTGAGGCTACTCCATCAGAAACCCACACGGGGTCACGCGGTGCATGCAGCGAACGCGCCAGCCATTCGCGGCTGCGGCCTCTATCGTCTGCTGCATCTTCAATCTCGGCCATCAAACCACACATCCGGGCTTGTGGTTTGTTGTCGACCAATGGCTCCAGCGTTGAACGTGCAACATCAAACCGTTTGGCGTTAATGGCGGCCCGCGCGAATGCATAAGCGGCTTCTAAGTTTTCACCGGGCTTGCCAACAAGATCGCGCACCCGTTCAAAGCGCTCGTCAGGACCATCAGTCGATTTAGCGTTAGCCATCACTTCTGCGAGCTGAGAGTGTGGGGTAAGGCCCCATGTAGTGCGCAATATCTTGTTAGCTTTGCGCTGATTATTATCAGCCACATAACAGCGTGCGGCCACCAAGGCTGCAGGCACCAAACTGGCATCTAAACTGTGAGCTTGAACGGCTAATGCCAAAGCCCGTTCACGGTTGTTATCTTCTTCCACCAAAGCCTGCGCTGTCAATAAAGCGGCCTGTTTTTTTGTCGCTTCGTCGCGCGGCAACAAACCAACTTTGGCCTGATTGGCAATTGTAGCGGCGGCGGCGGCCCAATCTTTGGCGGCAGTTTGAACTTGCAACACAGCAGTGGACGCCCATGGAAGACGCGGATTTTTTACCAAGGCCCGATCGGCAATACTGCGCGCCATGGCCCAATCGCCAGCTTGTTTGGCTTCAGCGAAAAGGCCGCGCAAACCGAGCAGTTCAGTTTCAGGAGACTTCGTCATTTCCTCAAACGCTCGTTTCACACCAACGCGGTCACCCTTTAATTGTGCCGATTGTGCGATGAGCAGGGTGATAAGCGGCTCATGTTTTAACGTTTCACCAGCAATGTTCGCATGGCGGGCTGCGGCTTGCGCATCACCGGCACCAGCTGCGATGATGCCCCGCGAAAGTGAATCATAAGCTTTGCGATGTTTACGAAAGCGCAAGCTTTCGCGCACTGCAGTTGGGCTGCGCCAGATGCGTTGGGTGACACGCCACACAAAATAGAGCACGGCCATTGCTGCCGCAAGCAGCACCACGCCTACCAAAACTGAGAGATGAATTTCACGGCCCAGCCATTGAATTGTAATGCTGCCCGGACGGTCAGCAAGCCAAGCGAATGTCACTGCAGCCAAGATGAGAAGTGAAAATCGCCACAGCAGCTTGATCATTAAACTCAGCCCTTCGCAGCTATTTCGCGCAGCACAGCGCTTGAAGTTTTATCCAATGCTTGTTCAAGGCTCAATCTTAACGCAGCCCTGTCATGCCACTGTTGCAATTCGGCTGGCAATGCACCTTCGGATTGCTCCAATAATGTAATAGCCTTTTGCAAATCTCCTCGCTCTGCCAAACCTGCGCATTCGGTCGCCAGCTGTTGCCAGTCGGCAATTCCAACGGTTTTAATTGTAACGAGGCCCGACATCATATTAACAGCTGAACCCCACCAACTTTCATCTTGTGGTGACGATGCTGAATCCACTTTCGGAAGCGTGGGGATGATGGCCTTGAGTTCGACGCTAAGGCGCTGCGCAGTGGGCAGGCCCGTTACTGCTTGCGCTTGCAAAATATCGAGCCCTTCAGCAGCAGGCACCATGCGGGCAATGCGGCCAACTTCATCGGGGTATGCTGCACCACCTGCGACTTTTGCCTTAAGGTCAGCCAAGGATTGCGAAAGTAAAGCGGTATCGGCTTTGGCTGTGCCGCCTGTCGCCTTCAAGCTCGCCACATCTTTTTCCAATCGATCAATGCGGCCCGAGAGACTCGATGTATCCACGCCGCCTGAAATTTGCGGCGCTCCGCCGGTCGCAATTTTTGATTTCAAATCATCGACGGTTGCTGCGGCGGCAACCAAAGATTTTTCTAGCGTTGCAATACTATTTTTGGTGGTTGTCGATTCAAGCATCAATTCACCGGACTGCTTTTTAGCCAATTCAGCGGCACTGAGGGCAGCACCCAATTGCGATTTCAGTTCATCGGTGAAACCGACAACGGCTTCCAGTTTGTCGCCCTGCGCTTTGCTTGTGTCTTCCAGTGTTTTGATTCGCGCCGCCACGGCTTGTGTTTGATCAGACGGCAGATAATTTGCGAGCAGGTCACGGTAAATCCAGCCGCCACCCACAGCGCTGGCTGCAACAAGCAGCGCAGCCACGCCAACTTGGGCGCGTTTACGTGACGGTTTGGGCGCTGCCGCTTTCTCATCGGCATTATGCTCGATGATATCTTCAGGTGAAATGTCGATGATGTCGGATTGATTTTCTGTATTGGTCATGGTCATTCACCTATTCCGCTTTGCGGTTTTGTTCAAGCGCTGCGAGAAGTGAAGTTTCCGTGGCCTCAAGCGCGACGATTTTGGGCCAACTTTGTGGCAGGGAAGCGGCAACGCTGGTGGCGAGGCAAAAATGAGAGATTTTTTTGGCGATGTCTCCTAATCCGAGACGCATAATTTCATTGTGCCAAATTTTTGCGCTGCGTGGTGAATAGAGTAAAACAGCACTCGCTTTGCTGATTTCGGTTTCGCGGTTAGATAATTTTGCCGGCACGGCATCATAAGCAATAATCCGGTCTACAGTAAACCCAGCGGACTTCAACCGACCTTCCAGATCACCGGACGTTTCTGACCCTGAAATATATAGAATGGGGCCAGTAGTCGGATCATAATTTTCCTTCACAAAGACTGTCAGTCCGTCCACATCACCACCATGGGCAGTGGCATCACGAAACCCAGCATGAATTGCCGCTTGCCGTGATTGCGGCCCCACAGCCACAAGCGGAACATCTTCCAAACTAGAAATGCTGCTCAGTGACCGTATTCCATTTGCGCTCGTGAGACATATCGCTTGATAAATGCGATTTGGAATTTCGACATTGGAACGCGGAACGATACTCATCAATGGCATAATCAAAACATGATGGCCCATGGCCTCCAGCTTTTTCGCCAGTGGCGCAGCATCTTCTCCGGGCCGTGTGATGATGATGTTCATCAATACGCAATCAGCGGGCCGCCTTTGGCCTTCACCTCTTCACCGGCATCGAGGCCCATGGCGGCAGCATCCGCCAATGCGCCGTGACGAGATACCGTGAACACATGTTTGCCATCTAGCGTAAGGGCCTCACCTTGGAATTTTAAAATTCCATTTTCAATAATCGCATGGCCCGCAATGGGTGTGCGGCACGAACCATCAAGCGCCGCCATAAATGCGCGCTCACACGTAACGGCGATTGATGAATGCGGATGATTGAGGGGTGCCAGTGTTTTGCGTGTCGCTTCATCACGTGTATTAATTTGAATGCCAATCGCCCCTTGCGCCACCGCAGGCAACATTTCACTCATCGGCATGATGCAAGTTATTTTATCGGCAAGGCCTAATCGGTTCAGGCCGGCACAAGCCAGAAACGTAGCGTGTGCCACACCGTCTTGTAACTTCTTAAGTCGTGTATCCACATTGCCGCGAAACGGCGCTGATTTTAAATCAGGCCGCCCCCGCAATGCTTGTGCCGTGCGCCGCACTGAAGATGAACCCAGAATGGCACCTTGCGGCAAGGCCATCAGATTTGGAGCTGTAAAACTGATAAATGCGTCTCGGGCATCTTCGCGCGGCAACACGGCAGCAATGTCGAGTCCTTCTGGCATATTGGCGGGCATATCTTTGAGTGAATGCACCGCAAGATCAATAGCCCCTGCAAACAAGGCTTCTTCCAGTTCCTTAGTGAATAGACCTTTGCCGCCAATCTCGCTCAAGGGTCGATCACGAATTTGATCACCCGTTGTGGTGAAGGTGATAATCTCAATCTCATCTTCCGAAAGTCCATGCGCCGCTATAAGCCTTGCACGCGTTTCGCGGGCTTGCACCAGGGCGAGGGGCGAACCTCGGGTTCCAATTCGAATTCTGTTCATTTGCCAAGTTTAGGGTGTGGATGCTAGAGCGGCAAGTCTTGAGATCAAATCAACATTGGACTGATGGCCGCAGCACCCACCCATATCCTTGGAATTGAAACCTCCTGCGATGAAACCGCAGCGGCCGTGGTGCGCCGCTATGATGGTGGACGTGGCGAATTGCTGAGCAATGTGGTTCTGTCCCAACTCAAAGATCATGCGCCATTTGGCGGTGTGGTGCCGGAAATTGCGGCCCGGGCTCATGTTACTCATCTCGATCGCTTAGTCGCTCAAGCTGTGCACGAAGCGGGGTTGCTGTTTGATCAATTGGATGCCGTTGCCGCCACGGCAGGCCCTGGATTGCTTGGTGGATTAATTGTGGGTCTCATCGCAGGCAAAGCGATTTCTATGGCGCACGACATCCCGTTCCTTGCCATCAATCATTTAGAAGGCCATGCCTTAACGCCTCGCCTTCTGGCCGAATGCCAGTTTCCGTATTTACTATTACTCATCTCCGGCGGCCACACGCAATTCCAAATGGTTTCTGGCGTGGGTCAATATCATCGTCTTGGCACCACGATTGATGATGCTTTAGGTGAAGCGTTTGACAAGACTGCTAAGCTTTTGGGCTTGGGTTATCCCGGAGGCCCGCGCGTGGAAGCCTATGCTAAGCGTGGCAATGCTAAGCGCTTTAATTTCCCGCGCCCGCTGAAAGGCCGCGATGACTGTAATTTTTCTTTTTCCGGTTTGAAAACGGCAGTGCGCGAAACCGTACGTTCTCTTGGCGAGTTATCCGACTCGGATGTCGCAGATGTTTGTGCCAGTTTTGAGCTTGCAGTGGCAGAAACTTTGGAAGATCGTTTAAAACATGCTTTCGCAGCGTTTAAATTGGCTCATCCCGATACGATAAATCCGGTTCTGGTTGTTGCGGGTGGTGTCGCTGCCAATGCACGCTTGCGTCAGGTGTTTGAAACCTGTGCCAGTAAGCATGGCTTTGTTTTGAACGTGCCTCCATTTCATCTGTGTACGGATAATGCTGCCATGATCGCTTGGGCAGGGGCTGAACGTTTAGCGCTTGGCCACAGTGACGACATTAATTTTGCGGCCCGCCCGCGCTGGCCACTGGATACCGTTTCAGCTCCCGTTTATGGTTCGGGCCGATTGGGAGCCAAAGCATGAAAATAACTGTAATGGGCGATGGTGCGTGGGGCAAAGCTTTAGCATTTGTGTCCACCAAAGCTGGCCATGATGTGACTATCTGGTCGCGCCGCAAACCAATTCATTCGCATGCCGATGCCAGCATATTGGCCGTGCCAGCCCAAGCCGTGCGTGATGTGGTTCCGCATGTAAAATCATCCATCATTATTTCTGCGGCCAAAGGCATTGAGCGCGAAACGGGACTGACCATGGCCGAAGTTGTGAAACAGCTTGCGCCAAGTGCCGAGTTCTATGCTCTGTCTGGACCTAGTTTTTCAGCTGATGTGTTGGCTGGCTTGCCCACCGCTGTAACATTGGCGGGACCAAATTTAGAAAATGCCACTAGATGGGCCGCCGTACTCATGCTCCCCAGTTTCCGCATCTACGCGTCCGATGATGTAACAGGTGTTGAGATTGGGGGAGCTTTAAAAAATGTGTTGGCCATTGCTTGCGGCATAATTGATGGCTGCGGCCTAGGCGAAAGCGCCAGAGCCAGCTTGATCACCCGCGGATTTGCTGAGCTCACACGCTATGGCCAGAAACTTGGAGCAAGGCCTGAGACTCTGATGGGCCTTTCGGGCTTAGGTGATTTACTGCTCACCAGTTCCAGCGCAAAATCCCGCAATCATGCTTTTGGTTTAGCAATCGGGCGCGGCGCAACGGCAGCCGAAGCGATGAAACAATCATCAGGTGTGGTCGAAGGCGCACACACAGCGGCCATTGCCGCCAAGCTTGCCAAACACCATGGTGTTGACATGCCAATCATCAATGCCGTTCATGCAATCATTAACGGCGGCTCTAATCCCGCTGAAGAAATTGCCAAATTATTAGCCCGCCCGGTGAGCGTTGAATTTAAATAGGAGATGAATATGCTTTTCGTTTTGCTGTGTACGGATAAACCAAACAGTCTTGATTTGCGCCTGAAAGTGCGGCCCGAGCATCTAGCCTATCTGGCAAGCCTTCAAGATAAAATGAAAACCGCTGGACCTTTTCTTGATGAAGCTGGAAACCCCTGTGGCAGCATGGTTATTATTGAAGCCGCAAATCGCGCTGAGGCGGAAGCCATGGCTGCGAAAGACCCCTATGCCATTGCCGGATTGTTTTCATCAGTTGAAATTAAACCGTGGAAATGGGCTTTGAAAAATCCGGAGGCAATATAATGGCCTACTGGCTTTTCAAATCGGAGCCCGATGTTTTTTCATTTGAGCAGCTTTTGAAAAAAGGTGCTGCAGGCGAAGAGTGGACTGGCATTCGCAATTATCAAGCGCGCAACAATATGCGTTTGATGAAGTTGGGTGACAAAGGATTTTTCTATCACTCCAACATTGGTAAAGCCGTGGTGGGGGTGGTCGAAGTTTGCAAACTCGTCCATCCGGATTCGACAGCAGAGAAGCCTGCTTGGGAATGTGTAGATATTCGTGGCCTCGTGCACATGCCGCGTGGAATAACTTTGGACGAAATCAAATTGGATTCTCGTTTAACAGAAATGGTTTTGGTCAAGAACTCAAGACTTTCAGTGCAGCCCGTCTTGCCCGAAGAGTGGAAGATGATTTGTGATTTAGGGGGTCTTAAACTCCCACCAAAGCTGTCGTGAATCACGCGAGCTTCATTCGAAAAAACACCAGTATTCTATCGCCCCCTTTGGTGCCGGAAGTGAAATTACATCTTGCCTATGAAGCCTTGCCCATTTGGCAAAAGACTGAGGAACAGTTGGGTGAAATCGGATTGCCGCCACCGTTCTGGGCTTTCGCTTGGGCAGGTGGCCAAGCTTTGGCGCGCTATATTTTAGATAATCCAGAAATCGTGCGCGGCAAGCGCGTTATTGATATTGCGTCAGGTTCAGGCCTTGTTGCTATTGCGGCCATGAAGGCGGGCGCCAATTCCGTGTTGGCGGCTGATATTGATAATTTCTCAGTGGCGGCCATTGAATTGAATGCTGCGCTCAACAAAGTTCATTTGAATATTACAGCCGAGGACCTTCTCTCTAACACAACGCCTGACGTCGACGTTATATTGGTCGGTGATTTATTTTATGAGAAGGGTGTAGCCGAGCGCTGCCTTGCTTGGTTGCACCAAGCGCAAAATGTCGAAATCCTCATTGGCGATCCCGGCCGCAGTTATTTACCAAAATCAGCGCTCACGAAAATTGCGGAATATTCGGTGCCAGTCTCGCGTGATTTAGAAGATTCAGAAATCAAACAGACCTCAGTTTGGAAATTAATTTAAAGCGGGTGCGATTCTGGGTTCACTGCCGCAATCGCTTTGTCATCATGGCCAGTGTTGTTAAAATAAAGCGCCACCATCAAAACCGCGAGCGACAACCACAACCAAATATCGGTGCCACCACCAAAGAATATTGCTCCGATCATCACAGCAGCTGGCGTTGAAACGTAAGTGGCTTGCACGGTGTAAACCGCACCTTTTTGTGTGATGAGCGTGAAATAAACAACGCGCTCCACCACCCACATCAAAGTGACTGCAATGAGTACCCAATGATTGAAAAGGCTGGGGCTGGTTGCACCAATTGGCTCATAGAAATAGATAAACGGCAAAACGGTGATGCCTGACCACAGGCTTTCAAAGGCTCCCGCTTGAATTGTATCGGCGCCAACTGGCCAAGCACGTGCCGCAAATGTGTTATAGGCACAATACAATATGGGAATTGAAATCGAAGCAATCAGCGGCCAAGAAATAGAACCGGACAAAGTGCCTTGACGCGACAGAATGAGAATGAGGGTTGAGACAAAACCAAAAGCAATAGCAAGCAATTTGCGGGGGCTGGAATTTTCATGGCGTGTCACCAAAGCCAGCACATAATTGAAAAACGGCGACATGGTGATGATGATAGCAAGTTCAGTCGGCGGCACAAACCCTGCCAAATAGAGATTGAGGCCAAATGGAATATTCATCAGCAGCGCACAGCCAAAGCCATAATAGACCAGTCGCCTATCAAAATTGCGAAATCCTGTGCGATAACAAGCCATGCAAAACATAATCAAGCCCACACCTATGCCTGTATAGAATATGGTGTGGGTGACAGGCATGTGAATGCTGCTGAGGTGCTTGTAAACACTGGGAGACACCCCCCAAAACAAACCGAGCAGCATAAAATATAAAAAATGGTTGGGTGTTTTCATGGGGGCTTTTTAAAAAACTGATTTGCAAGCTATAGTGCAAATCAAAGTATCTCGGGAGATGAATACGCCATGTCAGATAAGATCTACGCCGTGCCAGCCGCTTGGAAAAAGAAGGCGTATTTTGATGAAACATCTTATCAAAAGGCTTATGTCGAGTCGGTCAAAAATCCTGAGAAGTTTTGGGGCAAGCAGGCTAAGCGCTTGGATTGGATCAAAGCACCAAAGAAAATCAAGAACACCAGCTTTGCTTATCCAGACGTTTCAATCAAATGGTACGAAGATGGTGTACTGAACGTTTCTGCGAATTGCATTGATCGCCACCTGAAGAAGCGCGGTAATCAAACCGCCATCATCTGGGAAGGCGACAATCCTTATGATGACAAAAAAATAACGTATCGTGAACTTTACGAACACGTGTGCCGCCTTGCCAACGTGATGAAAAAACATGGCGTGAAAAAAGGTGATCGCGTTACGATTTATATGCCGATGATCCCTGAAGCGGGTTATGCCATGTTAGCTTGTGCACGCATTGGGGCCGTGCATTCAGTGGTGTTCGGCGGTTTTTCGCCTGAGTCACTGGCGGGACGCATTGATGATTGTGATTCTAAATTTGTGATCACGGCTGACGAGGGTTTGCGCGGCGGAAAGAAAATTCCACTGAAAGCCAATACCGATGCGGCACTGGCCAAAACCAAGGGGAAAGCAAAAGTTTTGGTGGTGCGCCGCACAGGGGCTACCGTGGCCTTCGATCCTGCGCGTGATCTCTGGTATCACGACGAAGTGCAAAAAGTCTCGGCTGAATGCAAACCGGAAAAAATGAAAGCGGAAGACCCGCTGTTCATTTTATACACCTCAGGCTCAACCGGAAAACCTAAAGGCGTGTTGCACACAACAGGCGGCTATCTGGTTTATGCGTCGATGACTCACCAATATGTGTTCGATTACCATGATGGCGATGTTTACTGGTGCACGGCGGATGTGGGCTGGGTGACCGGACATAGTTATATTCTCTATGGCCCGCTGGCCAATGGCGCCACCACGCTGATGTTTGAAGGTGTGCCCAATTACCCGAACACGTCGCGCTTCTGGGAGGTGATCGACAAGCATCAGGTCAATATTTTTTACACAGCGCCAACTGCTTTGCGGGCCCTCATGCAACAGGGCGATGAGCCTGTGAAAAGAACGTCGCGCAAATCTTTGCGGCTTTTGGGTTCGGTGGGAGAGCCGATTAATCCTGAGGCGTGGGAATGGTATCACCGCGTGGTGGGCGAAGGGCGTTGCCCCATTGTTGACACATGGTGGCAAACGGAAACAGGTGGCATTCTCATTTCACCATTGCCGGGGGCAACTAAACTAAAACCGGGTTCGGCCACCAAACCGTTCTTTGGCTGCCAGCCTGCTTTGGTTGATGAGAAGGGCGCTTTCCTCGAAGGGGCTGCTTCCGGCAATCTGGTCATTCTGGATTCTTGGCCGGGCCAAATGCGTACACTTTATGACGATCATAAACGTTTTGTTGAAGCTTATTTCTCCACCTATAAAGGCATGTATTTCACAGGCGATGGTTGTCGCCGTGATGAAGATGGATATTACTGGATTACCGGCCGCGTGGATGATGTGATCAACGTCTCTGGCCACCGTTTGGGAACTGCTGAAGTTGAATCGGCTTTGGTTTCCCATAGCAAAGTATCTGAAGCTGCTGTTGTGGGTTACCCGCATGACATCAAAGGCCAAGGCATTTATTGCTATGTGACTTTGATGGCTGGTGAGCAGGGCGATGATGCTTTACGCAAAGGCTTGATCGATCATGTTCGCAAGGAAATTGGACCACTGGCGACACCCGATAAAATCCAATTCGCCCCCGGCTTGCCCAAAACCCGTTCTGGCAAGATTATGCGCCGCATTTTGCGCAAAATTGCTGAGGATGATTTTGGAGCGCTGGGTGATACTTCCACCCTCGCTGATCCAGCAGTGGTGGATGATTTAGTTGTAAATCGTCAAAATAAAAGATCTTGAACTATAGGAATTTATAACTATATACGCCCATGAGTGGTTTAGAAATAGGAGTTTCTAATGCGGTTTTTAAACTTTGTACTTCTCGTCGTCGTGGCCGGTTTTTTGGCAGGTTGTGGCATTAACAATGTGCCCACTTATCAGGAGGCCATGAAGGCCAAGTGGAGCGATGTGCAAAACCAATATCAGCGCCGTGCGGATTTGATTCCGAATTTGGTGGAAACGGTGAAGGGCTATGCCGCGCAAGAAAAAGATGTGCTTACTGCAGTGGTTGAAGCGCGCGCCAAAGCCACACAAATGACTTTGCCTGCAGATATTGTGAACAACCCCGAAGCGTTCAAGAAATTCCAAGATGCGCAAGGTCAACTTTCGCAAGCGTTAGGAAAGTTACTTTCGATCACCGAAGCTTATCCTGATTTGAAATCGAACCAAAATTTCTTGGCTTTGCAATCACAATTGGAAGGGACAGAAAACCGCATCACGGTTTCGCGTAAAGACTATATCGAAGCCGTGCAGGTCTATAACACTGAGCTTCGTACTATTCCGGGTCGGTGGTGGGCATCTTGGTTCTATCCAGATGCTAAGCCAGCGGAAACCTTTGCTGCTGATCCAAGTGCAGCGACCCCACCCAAAGTGGACTTCAATAAGCCAAAAGTCTGATGCTCAAATTGCGGGCCATGTTCGTAATCGTCGTGGTATTTTTTGCCGCGACGTTTGCATGGGCTGATCCACAATTTCCTGCTCTCACCGCACCCATAGTTGATGCTGCCAATGTCTTGGATACGGACGCCAAAACCATCATCGAAAATCGCTTGCGTGATTATGAAACCTCAAGCCACCATCAAGTGGCCGTGGCCACAGTGCCATCGCTTGAAGGCTATGATATTCGCGACTATGGAAACCGCCTTTTTCGTTTCTGGGCCTTGGGCGACAAGCAACGCAATGATGGTGTGCTGATTTTAGTGGCACCTACCGAACACAAAGTGTCTATCGAAGTGGGCTATGGTTTGGAGGGTGATCTCACTGATGCCATGTCACGCATGATCATCGAAAATGCCATGGTGCCGCGCTTTAAGGCTGGCGACTATGTTGGCGGCATTCATGCTGGTCTTGACGATATTGAAAAAGTTGTCGGCGGCCAGGGCAGTCAAGTGGTGGAGAGAGTCCAAAACCAATCCGCGGATAGCAGTGGCGATATTTTACCTTTCGTCATCTTTTTTATTATCGTCGTTTTTATTCTCATCAACGCTTCACGCGGCCGCCGCATGATTATTATACCGGGTGGTTTGAGCAGCGGTGGTTTTGGCGGTGGAGGCGGTGGTGGTTTTTCGGGTGGCGGTGGTTGGTCGGGCGGTGGCGGAAGCTCCGGCGGCGGTGGCGCGTCGGGTGGGTGGTAAAATATGAAGCATGATTTTGCCCACGCAGATCGCCAAAAGGTGACCCTCGCAATCAAGAAGGCTGAACTTCTCACCAGGGGTGAGATTGTGGTGATCGCCGCACGCCAAAGTGATGATTATGTTCATGTTCCAATTCATATTGCAGCCGGTGTTGCCCTCGCCATACCGTTCATATTGCCGCTTTTGTCCAGGTTTTTCCCGTGGGCTGCCGTGTCGTTGTTCTGGGTATTTATGACGCAGCTATTGGCGTTTATTGTTGTAGCACTTATCCTCAGTTTGCCGCAGCTGCGCTATTGGGTGACACCAAAAAAACTCATGCGAAAATATGCACACCGCAATGCTGCCACGCAATTCCTCGCAGTCAACACCCACGGCACCGGCGGGCGTACTGGCGTTTTGATTTTTGTTTCACTGCTCGAACGCTATTGCGAAATTATTGGTGACACAGCAATTGCCAACAAAGTGAACCATCAAACTTGGCAAAATATCATCGATGAAATGCTGCCCCATCTTCGTTCCGGCGATCTCACTGAAGGCTTGGTTCAAGCGATTGGCCGATGTGGCCATGAGCTGACGAAGCACTTTCCGCCCGGTGCCGCCAATCCCAATGAATTGCCTGACCATTTTATTGTTCTTAATTGACGGCTAAACTGCCGCCTTGTAATTTCCCGTCTGGTGTGTTTTTAAGAATGCCTTAAAAGTGTTTTGACTGGGGAAAACTGAAATGATTGCGCGTCGCTCTTTCTTACGCTTCTTGGCCACAGGTTTGATTGCTCTGCCGCTGGACGTGCAAGCAGCATCAATTTTTGGCAAGCATATTCCGAAAAAACTGCTTAAGAAAAATGGTAAATCTGTTGCCAATGTAAAACGCCATGCCAAGCCCACGAAATTCAAGCGACCAGTCTACCAAGGTTTTACAGTCGTGGATTTCTCATCGCCTGAAAAGCCCGGCACTCTTATTATCAAAACCAATGAACGGGCCCTTTACCAAATTCTTCGCGATGGCAAAGCCAACCGCTATTTAGTCGCCGTGGGCAAAGAAGGTTTCTCATGGGCGGGTGTTGCAAAAGTGGGAATGAAGCGCGAAAATCCTGTATGGACGCCACCGCCCGAAATGATCGAACGCACTCCGAAATACGCGCAATGGGCCAATGGCATGCCGGGTGGTCTGGCAATTAATCCTCTCGGTCCGCGCGCTATGTATCTCTACAACAAAGCGGGCGACACGGGCTTCCGCATTCATGGAACCATTCACCCAGAATCGATCGGCACCGCTGCTTCATCGGGCTGTATTCGAATGCTGAACCGCGAAGTGATTCAGCTTTTCGATCAAACCCGCATTGGCACCAAAGTGATTGTGATTTGAGCTGGGTTGATCCACCTATTATGGATGGACAAACTTGCCCCGCACCCAACCAATTTTATAATTGCCGGAGCCATTTGGCACCTCATGCCAAATCTTGCACCACACATTTGGCTTGGACATTTTCCAATAGCTTGTTGTGTTGAAAGTAAAAGTCACATTGCTGACGATGTTCTTGCATTTGCCTGTGAGGCTCAACATGTCACCATTGATATAGGTGCGTTGCACTGTTGAGGAGGTGGAAGGCCAAGCCCGAGCATTCAGTGGATTGGACGCCGGTGCCATGACCACGGTGCCACCAACAAAAGCACTGGCCATGGCAGGAGCAGTAATTAACAAGCTTATGCCCATGCCGCACATAATTTGAGGAAGTCTCAACATTGTTTCATCTCCAAAATTCTATTTCGGCAGCATATGAGATTGAGAATGAATGCAAAATGAATAGGCTTTAAAAGCGCTGAATGGCAGCCCGTGCGACTTTTCAACCAAATCCGGGAAGGCGAGGTGGTCGTAGTGAGAGCGTTAGTCGATTATTCCGAAGTGCCCACTGTATTATTTGCTTTGTTGCAATGCACCCGCTAAAAGGCCGCTTCGTTTAAAGGTCAATTTATGTCGCAAAATAAAGTCTCGTCTCGGCCGCTGTCGCCGCATCTGCAAATTTATCGGCCCATGCTGTCCACAGCCATGTCGATTTTCCACCGTATTACAGGTGTGGCCTTAAGTGTTGGCATGATTTTGCTGGTGTGGTGGTTTATGGCGGCTGCCTCGTCCGATGACTATTTTAATTTTGTGAATGGCCTCTTAGCGCATTGGCTCGGACGCTTAATGTTGTTTGGTTTCACTTGGGCGTTGATGCATCATATTTTGGGTGGCTTGCGCCATTTCCTCTGGGATACGGGCCGGGGATTTGAATTGAATAAGGTGGAATGGCTGGCTCGGGCCAATCTCATTGGTTCAATTGCGCTCACGCTGCTTCTCTGGATTATTGCTTACGGAGTGCGAGCATGAGTGACCTTGGCAAAGTGCGTGGGCTTGGCTCGGCCAAATCTGGCACGGAACATTTCTGGATGCAGCGCGTAACAGCAATTGCCAATCTGCCACTGGTTATCTTCCTAATTTATTTCATCCTTGCGCATCTGGGGGCGCCGCGCGCCGCCGTTGTGGCCTCAATCAAAAATCCATTCTGTGCCGTGACGCTTTCATTGGCCATGGTCTCAATCCTCTGGCACATGCGCCTTGGGCTACAAGTGGTCATCGAAGATTATGTCCACAGTGAGGGTCGTAAACTGGCCGCATTGTTGATCATCAATTTCACAACATTCATTCTGGGTGCGCTTGCACTCTATGCAATTTTAGAAATGAGCTTCGGACTTTAATGAACGCCTATCCAATTACTGATCATTCTTTTGATGTTATCGTCGTGGGTGCTGGTGGCTCAGGCCTGCGGGCAGCGCTTGGTGCTTCGCAAGCCGGATTAAAAACCGCCTGTATCAGCAAAGTGTTTCCCACCCGCTCACACACTGTGGCAGCGCAAGGCGGCATTGCTGCATCGCTCTCCAACATGGGCCCCGATTCGTGGCAATGGCACATGTATGACACCGTGAAGGGTGCTGATTGGTTAGGCGATCAAGACGCCATTGAATATCTAGTGCGCAATGCACCAACCGCTGTTTACGAACTCGAACATTTCGGCATGCCATTTTCGCGCACTGAGGAAGGCAAGATTTATCAACGCCCCTTCGGCGGTCACATGATGAACATGGGCGAAGGCCCTCCCGTGCAGCGCACCTGTGCGGCGGCTGATCGCACCGGTCATGCCATGCTGCACACGCTTTATGGGCAGAGTCTTAGATATGACACAGCTTTCTTCATCGAATATTTTGCACTCGATCTGATCATGGAAAATGGTGAGTGTCGTGGCATCATGGCTATGTGCATGGAAGATGGGTCGATCCATCGCTTCCGCGCCCACCAGACGATTTTGGCCACAGGCGGTTATGGCCGCGCCTATTTCTCGGCAACGTCTGCCCACACTTGCACAGGTGATGGCAATGCCATGGTGCTGCGCGCTGGGCTGCCATTGCAAGATATGGAATTCGTGCAATTCCACCCCACCGGAATTTATGGCGCAGGTTGCCTGATCACTGAAGGCGCACGCGGCGAAGGTGGTTACTTAACCAATTCCGCTGGCGAACGCTTTATGGAACGCTATGCACCATCCGCCAAAGATTTGGCTTCGCGCGATGTGGTGTCGCGATCCATGACCATTGAAATTCGTGAAGGCCGTGGCGTTGGTCCGCTCAAGGATCACATCCACCTCCATCTCGAACATTTGGACCCTTCAGTGTTACATGAGCGTCTGCCCGGCATTTCTGAGAGTGCAAAAATTTTCGCAGGTGTCGATGTGACCAAGGAACCAATCCCAATCCTGCCCACAGTCCATTACAACATGGGCGGCATTCCGACCAATTATCATGGTGAGGCTCTGGCTGGCGATAAGCGCAACCCCGAAAAAACTGTACCGGGCCTTATGGCAGTGGGCGAGGCCGCTTGTGTGTCCGTTCACGGAGCAAATCGCTTGGGGTCCAATTCGCTGATTGACTTGGTGGTCTTTGGCCGTGCTGCTGCATTGCGTTGCGTAGAAAAAGTAAAACCCAACTCTCCCCACGCCGATATCAAAACCGGCATGGGCGACGAGGCCATCGCGCGTCTGGATCATTATCGCAACGCCAATGGCGGAACACCCACAGCGCAGCTTCGTGCGAAAATGCAACGCACCATGCAAGATGATGCGGCGGTTTTCCGCACAGGGGAAACTCTCGCGCAAGGTGTGAAAAAAATCGGCGAAATCTGGAATGCCACTAACGATATTAAAGTGACTGACCGCTCACTGGTGTGGAACAGCGATCTCATCGAAACGCTGGAATATGAGAACTTGATTTTGCAAGCCGCAGTAACCGTAACCAGCGCCGAAGCCCGCAAAGAAAGTCGTGGCGCCCACGCTCGTGAAGACTTCCCCAAGCGTGACGATAAAAACTGGATGAAGCATAGCTTAGCGTGGGCCGATAACGCAAAGCGCAAAGTAACATTAGGCTCCCGCCCCGTCCACGATTTCACCATGAGCAAAGACATAGACTACATCAAGCCAAAGGCGCGGGTTTACTAAAATGGTTGAATTTGCACTGCCGAATAACTCCAAACTCACCCCCGGAAAAATCTGGCCTATTCCTGCCGCCAAGAATCTCCGTGAGTTTAAAATCTATCGTTGGAATCCTGATGACGGTCAGAACCCGCATGTGGATACATACACGCTGGACATGGACCAGTGCGGGCCAATGGTTCTTGATGCGCTGATTAAAATTAAAAATGAGCAAGACCCAACGCTCACCTTCCGCCGCTCGTGCCGCGAAGGGATTTGCGGCTCTTGCGCCATGAATATTGATGGCACCAACACGCTGGCTTGTTTGAAATCTTGTGATGATGTGAAAGGGGCGGTGAAAATTTATCCACTGCCGCACATGTCTGTGGTGAAAGATTTAGTTCCGGATATGACGCATTTTTACGCGCAGCACCGCTCCATCGAGCCTTGGCTCAAGACCACGACGCCAACCCCCCAAGCCGAATGGAAACAATCTGAATCCGAACGTGCTTTATTGGATGGCCTTTATGAATGCATTCTCTGCGCCTGCTGCTCGACATCCTGCCCAAGCTACTGGTGGAATGGCGACCGTTACTTAGGCCCCGCCGTTTTGCTGCAAGCCTATCGCTGGTTGATCGACAGCCGCGACGAAGCCACAGGCGACCGCCTCGATAATCTTGAAGACCCGTTTAGGCTCTATCGTTGCCACACCATTATGAACTGCGCCAAAGCTTGCCCGAAAGGCTTAAGCCCCGCGAAAGCAATTGCTGAGATTAAGAAGATGATGGTGGAGCGGCGGGTTTGATTTTGCACCAACGCGAGCTAATGAAGTTTCGTGAAGAGATTGACGCCGTGGACGCGGAGTTGTTTGCGCTGATTCAAAAACGTTTCGCCATTGTCGATCGCGTGATTGATGTAAAACAGGCGGCAAGCATTCCAGCCATGTTGCCAGATCGCATTGAGCAAGTGGTACAAAATGTTCTGCGCCGCTCCAAGGAAACTAAAGTTCCGCCGCAAGCAATTGAAAAACTCTGGCGCGTGCTTATTGCCGAAACCATTGCCTATGAAGAAAAAGTTTTAAACGCCAAATAATAAAGCCTATAGCGAACCTAAATTCTGCACACGAGGATCACCATGTCACTTGATAGCTTCAAATCCCGCAAAACTCTTAAAGTTGGCACCAAAACCTACACTTACTTCAGCTTGAAGGCGGCGGAAAAGAATGGGCTGAAGGGTATTTCTGCTTTGCCAGCTTCGATGAAAGTGCTGCTGGAAAACCTTCTGCGCAATGAAGATAATCGCACTGTAACCAAAGCCGATATTCAAGGCTTTGTTGCTTGGCTTTCTAACAAAGGCAAGGAAGACAAAGAAGTGGGCTTCCGCCCCGCCCGCGTGTTGATGCAAGATTTCACCGGAGTTCCAGCTGTAGTAGATTTGGCCGCCATGCGCGATGGCATGAAGCAACTCAAAGGCGATGCGCAGAAAATCAATCCATTGGTGCCGGTTGATCTGGTGATCGACCATTCGGTGGTGGTTGATAGTTACGGCAGCAGCAAATCTCTGGCCGCCAATGTGCAGCGCGAATATGAACAGAACATGGAGCGCTATAAATTCTTGAAATGGGGGCAAGGCGCCTTTGAAAACTTCCGCGTAGTGCCGCCCGGCACTGGCATTTGCCATCAGGTGAATCTCGAATATCTCTCGCAAACCGTATGGACTCGCGAAGAAAAAGTGAAGGGAAAAAAGGTCACCATGGCCTATCCCGATACGCTCGTGGGAACCGACAGTCACACCACTATGGTGAACGGCCTTGGGGTTCTCGGCTGGGGTGTGGGCGGCATTGAAGCCGAAGCCGCCATGCTCGGCCAGCCGCAATCCATGCTGCTGCCTGAAGTGATCGGTTTCAAATTGACCGGCAAACTTAAAGAAGGTGTGACGGCAACAGACCTTGTTCTACTCGTCACCCAAATGCTGCGTAAAAAAGGCGTGGTTGGAAAGTTCGTGGAATTCTTTGGCCCCGGCCTTCCTGCCCTCACATTGGCGGACCGCGCGACAATCGCCAATATGGCCCCTGAATATGGAGCAACCTGCGGCTTCTTCCCGGTGGATAGCGTGACCTTGAGCTATCTCAAATTCTCTGGCCGTAAAAATGATCGCATCGCGCTCGTCGAAAAATACGCCAAGGCGCAAGGCATGTTCTTGACCGCCAAAAGCGTTGACCCAGTATTCACCGACACAGTGGAACTCGACCTTGCATCAGTTGTGCCCGCCATGGCAGGCCCCAACCGGCCCGAAAAATTTGTGCCATTGCAAGATATTAAGGCGGGCTTCCGCTCTGCATTGGATGCGCCGAAGGACAAGGCAGGCTTTGCCAAAACCGGCGAGCAAGACAAGCGCGTAAAAGTGGAAGGCAAAAACTTCGAGATCAGCCATGGTGATGTGGTGATTGCTGCCATCACGTCCTGCACCAACACCTCAAACCCATCCGTGTTGATCGGCGCTGGCTTGCTCGCGAAAAAAGCGGCAGCACTCGGCTTGCAATCAAAGCCTTGGGTGAAAACCTCATTCGCCCCCGGCAGCCAAGTGGTGAGCGAATATATGAATAAGTCTGGCTTGCAAAAGGAACTGAACAAGATCGGTTTCTATCTTGTGGGTTATGGCTGCACCACTTGCATCGGCAATTCCGGCCCGCTGGACCCGGCCATTTCCAAAGCGATCAATGACAATGGCATGGTCGCAGCTGCGGTGATTTCGGGCAACCGTAACTTTGAAGGCCGCGTCTCGCCAGATGTGCAAGCAGCTTACCTCGCCTCGCCTCCCTTAGTGGTGGCTTACGCGCTGGCAGGCTCCACCCAGATTGATCTCACCATGGAGCCATTGGGCCACGATAAAAAAGGCAAGCCCGTTTTCCTCAAAGACATTTGGCCCACCAACAAAGAAATCGAAACCTTCGTGAGGAAAAACATCACCGCGAAAATGTTCAAAACCCGTTATGCCGATGTGTTCAAGGGCGACAAAAATTGGCGTGGTGTAACCACCAGTAAAGGCGAAACCTATGCTTGGGATAACACCTCAACCTATGTTCAAAACCCGCCCTATTTTGAAGGCATGCAGAAAGCGCCAAAGCCGATCACCGATATTAAAGGTGCGCGCATCCTCGGCCTGTTTGGTGATAAAATCACCACCGATCATATTTCGCCCGCAGGTTCCATCAAGGCCGCATCGCCTGCCGGAAAATATTTAACCGACAATGGCGTGCGCCCGATTGACTTCAATCAATACGGCACGCGGCGCGGCAACCATGAAGTGATGATGCGTGGAACCTTCGCCAACATTCGCATTAAGAACCACATGGTCAAAGGCCCCGATGGCAATGTGAAGGAGGGCGGCTTCACGCTGTATCAGCCTAAAGGCGTTGAAATGGCCATCTATGATGCCGCCATGCTTTATGCCCATGAGAAAGTTCCGTTAGTTGTATTCGCCGGCATCGAATATGGCAACGGCTCATCGCGCGATTGGGCGGCCAAGGGCACCAGTTTGCTCGGCGTGCGCGCCGTGATTGCGCAAAGTTTCGAGCGCATCCACCGTTCAAACTTGGTGGGCATGGGTGTTGTTCCATTGCAATTCATGGAAGGCCAAAGCTGGGAATCTTTGGGTTTGAAGGGCGATGAAACCATCGCCATCAAAGGTTTGGCCGATGGCCTAAAACCCCGCGAAACCATGAAGGTTGAAGTAACCCGTGCCGATGGCACCACATCGTCATTCACAGCCCTATGCCGCATCGATACGCTGGACGAGATTGATTACTACAACAACGGTGGCATCTTGCAGTTTGTGCTGAGGAACTTGGCGAAGGCGGGGTGAGGTTCACCATAACTTACTTTACGCGTTTCGCGACGCGATCACACAATGGCAGCCAAACTTCACCCGGTTTGCGCCATTCCCATGCGATCACTTGCGTCTTTCCGCCGTCCGTGAATTCGATGCGAGCGCGTTCTGTGGCGCCGACGAATGTCCAAGTATCGCCCTCGACTTTTGTGACATAGTCGCGGATAAACCCGTGGTTTTCATAAGAGCGCGTCGCATAGTTGCCCGTGTCGGCGTCAAGATTGATGATCGCGGTGCCCTTGAATGGGTTCGTGCCAGTCTTGGCGTCCCAATTTTGAATGACGAAGAACTTTCCGGGTAGCCAATCATAAGTCTCGTCGCTGACCCATTTTTCCACTGAGCCGCGCGGTTCCTTCTTCGTCTGACCCACCGCATAGGACTCTCCTTCGGCGTGCCATTTGCCGATGAAAACGTTCATGTACTGGTGCGCCGCACTGGATTTGGAGGGTTGGTCTGTAGCTTTATAAGTCATCAGTTTTCTCTTTGTTTCAAAAACTTAGGGACGAACCGGAGAGGGACTCGTCCAACTCGACGTTGGTCAAAGGAAAAACCGGACAAACAATTTATATCCGATGCCTTCTCGACAGGATAAGGCGCACCCGCGAATAAAACACGTCATATTCCAGAAAGTTCCCCTGCTAAAATAGAATTAAATTACCGTGAAGTTGCACAGAACTCCTCACTTTTGCACCGCATCGATACGCTGCATGAGATTGATTATTACAACAATGGTGGCATCTTGCAGTTTGTGCTGAGGAACTTGGCGAAGGCGGGTTAGGTTGCGACGGCTTTCTGTGGAGCGCCTCAGGTGTAAATCATGCAGTCGGTTCTATCCATTTGGCGTTGACCTTACCACGACCAAGAATGTCACAACTCCTTTCGAGCGTAACAATAGTAAAGTGCTGCCACGACTTGTGTTCAAGTGTCTCAGAAATAGCTCTTGACTAAGTAAAATCAGCATTTCGATACCAGTCGGAGTCGGTAATTTCGAGTAAGGCTCTGGTAAATCCAAGTGAATCTCTCGGCAGCTCCACTTTTTCATTCAAGCTAGGACCGTTAGCGTCGTAAAACGTCCTGAATGCAAGTACCTCGGGGATGTGGATGTGCAGGTCTAATGTGTTTCCTATAACCCAGCTATAGCGAAGAATAAGCTCTATACTTCTGTCCTCATGGCTCGTCAGCTTGAAGTCGGCACATGTCGAATCTGGAATTCCTTCCAGAGGTTCCCATCTTATTACTTGCTGCAGTAGTTTGGTCATTGTTTCAGCATAGCCAAGTTTGCTGTTTATTAAAACCTCACCCGACTAATAGTTTAAGGAAGGTACGAACTGTAAATTGTGCTTTGATATTCATTTGTGAAGACGGATTAGTTCATCACCCTTCTCCCATCGGGAGAAGGTGCCCGAAGGGCGGATGAGGGTCTTAACGCAGCTTCGATTGTTTCAGGATGATTAGAATTCCATCCAAGACGTCAGTCATGTGGTTGAACACATCCAAGCTATTCACCCGGTGAACAGTGAAACCTTTGGTCCTCATATATTGTGTCCTGCGTTCGTCGTATAGAACTTCATGCTGGTCACCATGTGTTACACCATCCACTTCGACGACCAAACCGTGGCTAAGACACGCAAAGTCTGCGATGAAAGGTGGGATTGGCACTTGCCTTCTGAATTTGAAGTTGGCCAGTCTGCGGTCACGTAAATACCCCCATAGCTTGATTTCAGCCTCAGTTTCACTCTTGCGCAAAATACGCGCTCTGGAAAGTGTGAGTGGGGATTTTTCCATGGCAGGATATTCTATTAAATCGGAGTGTGCGGCAAGGCCCTCATCCGCCCTTCGGGCACCTTCTCTCGAAGAGAGAAGGGTGATAGCACTGTGGTTTGGAGCATTCCTGTACGAATAACTCGATGAAGGATGAAACCTGTGGCCAAAGGATATTGGATTGCGCATGTCGATGTGAGCGACACTGAAGGATACAAAGAGTATCAAGCCGCAAACGCGGTTGCATTCCGCAAATACGGAGCGCGATTCTTAGTGCGCGGCGGCACATCAAAACTGCCGGAGGGTAAGCTGCGATCCCGCCATGTTATCATCGAGTTTAAAGATTATGCGACTGCACTCGCCTGCTACAGTTCGCCGGAATATGCTGTCGCGATAGAAAAACGCAAAGGCAGAAGCGACATGGACTGTGTCATTGTTGAAGGTTATGATGGCGTACAGCCAATTTAATTCACGGCAATTTAGAAGGGAAGTTTAATATGTATTTCGATTTCATGGTCATTCCAATTCCTACAGCAAACCTCAAAGCCTACAAATCACTCGTCAAAAAATCCGCCGCAGCGTGGAAGCGTGCTGGGGCTTTGGCGTATGTTGAAGCCATTGCTGAAGACGTGAAAGAAGGCAAAGTCACCTCATTCCAAAAGTCGGTAAAACTCAAAGCTGACGAAACAGTGGGTTGCGCTTATCTGGTATTTAAATCTAAGGCGCATCGCAACCAGTGTTGGAAAAAGATCATGGCTGATCCCTTTATGACAGAGTTTGACCCCAAGACCATGCCGTTTGATGGCAAGCGCATGTTTTTTGGTGGCTTCAAACCCATCGTGCAATTCTAAGCAAAAATATTTTAAGCTCCGCGAACCGTTTTGCAGTTCTCATGTCTCTTATGTTTACGTGGCACATATGCGCCACTCAACAGGAGAGCGTTTGATGTTCTATCGTAAAAATATTTACACTTGGGAGCAGGGCTTGCGCATTATCGCCAGTGCCGCACTTGTGGCCTATGCTGCCTTGGTGATACCTGCGAGCATGTTAAGCTATACCTTGATCGCTGGTGGCATTGGCTTTGGCCTTACGGGTGTGTTTGGCTTTTGCCCCATGTGCGCGATGGTGGGTAGACGGCTTAAAACAGCCAACGAAATTAAATAACCGTGGCACGGGCTGATCAAGCAATGGTGCAAGCCGCAATGGCTGGCGACCAGCACGCGGTGGTGAGCCTGCTCACCATCGTGCAGCCCGATGTCCGACGTTTTGCCAGAGCTCAATGCCGAACCTCAAGTGACGTTGATGATGCCGTGCAGGAAGCTTTGTGGCTGCTCTATCGGCGCATTGGTATGTTGCGGGTGGCGGGTGCTTTATCGGCGTGGTTATTCACCGTGGTGCGCCATGCGTGCCTGCGTCTCGCCAGTTCGGCATTTCATAAAACGCTGGCGCTTGAAGATTATGACAATGATCTCAAATTCGCTTCTGTTCCCACAGCAGATTTGCGCATTGATGTGGCGGCGGCAATCAGCTCGCTGCCGCCCCATTACCGCGAAATTATAATTCTACGTGATCTACAAGAAATGACCATTGATGAAATCGGATTATCTCTCATGCTCAGCCGTGAATCGGTGAAGGGCCGCTTGCACCGTGCACGAATGCTGTTGCGAGAATATCTCTCGAAATAGCGATCTGGCGTTTAAAATTTTATGTTTATTATTCTAATCAAATCACAAATTTATAAATCATTCCACTTTAGGCTGAGCGATGATGAATCCTGAGGTTAGAAGCGATGGCCGTTAGAGATCTATTTGCGAGCGCAACTTTGCCGGAACATTTCGTGCGTGGTGCTATTGGCATTGGCGCCTATTACACAGCTGGAAAACTGCTGGCCTTGCCATCAATGATCTCTCTGGTCGCGGCTGTGGCACTGGGAATTGCCTCGCTCGTCATCATGCGTGGTTGCCCTGTGTGCTGGACGATCGGCTTGATGAACACAACCCGAAATAAAGTGTGCCCCATTCCATCACCCAAGCGTGATTTGTAGGTGTTTTTGTTTTTGCCCATATTGAGGGCATGGAAAACAATCTTGCTTTCACCCGCCGCAAAGCCCTTGGTCTGGTCGCCGCTGGCTTAGCCGCACCATTCATCACAACTGAAGCCTCAGCAGCCTCTGCGCCTGTGCTGGTGGAGCTTTTCACCAGCCAAGGCTGCTCATCATGCCCACCTGCAGATCGTTTGGCGGGTTCTCTCGCAAACCAACCCGGTGTGATGGTTGTCTCTTTTAATGTGGATTACTGGGATTATCTAGGTTGGCGTGATACGCTTGCCAGCCCTGCCTACACTAAACGCCAAATGGATTATGCCCATGGGCGCGGCGATAATGATGTTTACACGCCGCAAATGGTGATCAATGGTTCGGCCCATGTGGTAGGTAGCAATAAGGGCTCAGTTGAAAGCGCGATTGCAAATGCACGGCGTTCATTTTCGTTGAATATGAGTGCTACTGATAATGAAATTAAAATTGATATGCCAAATGGTGAAGCGAGCACTGCTACATTGTGGGTGATGTCGATTGCATCGGCTGTAAATGTTAAAATTGAACGTGGTGAAAATATTGGCAAAACCGTCACCTATCACAACGTGGTGCGTAAGCTTTCCAATGTCGCCACATGGAATGGCGCGTCGTCGTCCATCACCTTGCCGCGCAAAGGTATATTGTCGGGTGATTGCCGCAGCTGCATTGTTGTTTTGCAAAAGGGCCTTGTGGGACCAATCATCGGCATTGGTAAATTTAACGAAATTTAAGTCCTCACGTTTTCGTGAGATTTTGCTAGCCCTTTGTGACTGATCCAACCTGAACCATAAGCTTAATCCTCCCGTTTCATATTCAGATCGTGCAATTGAGCAAGATCAGAAATTCAAATCGGGAGACGACTATGCGCAAGACAATTATTGCATCGCTTTTACTTGGCCTCATCTCAACAGCATCCTTCGCTGCCAACCCAATGGTGGGTGGTTCAGAAATGTTCCCAGCCAAGAACATTGTTGAAAATGCAATGAACTCCAAGGATCACACAACATTGGTAGCTGCTGTTGCTGCTGCTGGTTTGGTAGATACATTGAAGAGTGCAGGCCCTTTTACAGTGTTTGCGCCAACCAATGATGCCTTTGCGAAATTGCCAGCAGGCACAGTGGAAACATTGTTGAAGCCAGAAAACAAAGACAAGCTTGTGAAGATTCTCACCTGCCATGTGATTGGTGCCAAGGCGATGGCTGCTGACGTGATGGCAATGGTTAAGACTGATGGCGGAATGCACAAGGTGAAGACTGTAGGCGGTTGTGAGCTGACATTGAAAGTAGACGGCGACAAAGTAACGGTAACCGACGAAGCCGGCGGCGTTGCGAACGTGACGATTGCTGACGTTACGCAATCAAACGGCGTCATCCACGTGATCGACAGTGTGTTGCTGCCAAAAATGTAAGGACGGCGACGGCAGCGGGCCAAGTTTCATTGGCTCTGGTCCGCTGCAATTTTTCAAGCAATCACAAACTCATTCAAAGGAATTTTAAAAATGTTGAAAACATCCCTCATAGCACTTGCTCTCGTCATTGGCGTTTCGAGCGGTGCAGCAATTGCAAAGACCCCTATGGTTGGTGGCGCTAAGATGTTCCCATCCAAAACAATCGTCCAAAATGCTTCTAAAGCTCGGAATTTGACAACGCTTGTTGCAGCAGTTGGTGCGGCTGGATTAGTGGACACGCTTTCGAGCGCTGGCCCCTTTACAGTATTTGCTCCAACAAATGAAGCTTTTGCAGCCCTGCCTACCGGCACAGTTGAAAACTTGCTGAAGCCAGAAAACAAAGCGACACTCACTAAAATCCTCACCTGTCATGTTGTGTCAGGTAAGGTGATGGCCAAAGCTGTTATGGGTATGGTAAAAGATGACGGCGGTGCACATTCAGTGAAAACGGTTGGCGGTTGCACCCTGACTTTCAAAATCAAGGGCAAGAGCGTGACGGTAACCGATGAATCCGGCGGTGTGGCTGTTGTTTCTCAAGCTGATGTTGTTCAATCCAACGGCGTTGTGCATGTGATTAACAAAGTGCTGTTGCCGAAGATGTAATCGAACTAGTTTTTGGAAAGGGGCCAAGCATTAGTTTGCTTGGCCTTTTGCATTGGTGTTAAAATATCACATCAGCAATGCACCGATTGCATATACGGTATCCCCAAATAAGGCGCATACCAGCTTCCCATGTTGCGCTGCAACATTAACAGGAGAAGTCATATGACCACCACTCAAACTGCAAGCGGAGATGAAGACGCCGCCGCAATTCAGGGACACGGCCTCGCACGGCCGAGTAGTTTCTTAGTTTTAGCTTTAGGGTCCATCGGCGTTGTTTACGGCGATATCGGCACCAGCCCTATTTACGCGTTTCGTGAAGCCATCAAAGCCGCAATGGGCGAAAATGGCACCGTTAGCCAGCCTATCGTATTTGGCATTTTATCGTTGATGATCTGGGCGCTCATCCTTGTTGTCACCGTTAAATATGTTTTGATCATGCTCAACGCCGATAATCGCGGTGAAGGTGGCATTCTTTCACTCATGGCGGTGGCCCAGCGCGGGCGCGGCAAATTTTTTATTATCATCCCCATTCTCGGCATGATTGGTGCGGCCTTGTTTTATGGCGACGCGATGATCACGCCTGCAATTTCCGTATTGTCGGCGGTGGAAGGCCTCAGCCTCGTCACACACGCGCTTGATCCCTATATATTACCGATCACTTTGTTGATCATTGTTATACTATTTGCCGCCCAATCTTATGGCACCGCAAAAGTGGCGCAGCTCTTTGGCCCGATAACCTTGGTGTGGTTTGGCGTTTTGGCTGTGTCGGGATTCACCCATATCCTCAGCTATCCAGCAATTTTACAATCAGCCAATCCGATTCATGGCTTCAATTTTATGATGGCCAATGGCAAGCTTGGCTTGCTCACGGCGGGTGCGGTATTCTTGGTGGTGACAGGTGGTGAAGCACTTTACGCTGACCTTGGCCATTTTGGCAAAAACCCCATTCGCTATGCTTGGTTTGTTGTGGTGCTGCCTTCTTTGCTGCTTAATTATTTGGGCCAAGGTGCATTGTTGTTGAACAACCCTGCAGCTTTAGAAAACCCTTTCTTTATTATGATGCCGCAATGGGCCTTGCTGCCAGTGGTGATTTTGGCAACAGCAGCCACAATCATCGCCAGCCAGGCCGTTATTACCGGAGCCTTCTCACTCACCCGCCAGGCCATTCAGCTGGGCTTGTTGCCACGCATGCAAGTGTTGTTCACCAGCGCTTCAACCTCCGGCCAAATCTATATGCCGCAAGTGAATTGGATAGTTATGATCGGGGTTATTCTGCTGGTGCTGGCCTTCAAATCATCTTCAAATTTGGCCGCAGCTTATGGCATTGCCGTTTCTGGCACCATGGTTGTCACCACCATCCTCGCCATGTTTGTGGTGCGCAATCGTTGGAAATGGTCATACCCTTCAACCTATGCGGTGATGCTGCCATTGCTGGCTATCGACATTTCCTTCCTTGGTGCCAATAGCTTGAAAGTGGCTGAAGGCGGCTGGGTTCCTCTCAGCATTGGCGCAGCTATTTTCGCTGCAATGTGGACATGGCGAAAAGGTGTTTTGCAGATTAGAAACGCGATCAAAAAATCTGCACTACCACTCAAATCTTTGGTTTCTTCGTTGAATAAGTCCACTTCAGTTCACCGCGTCAAAGGCACGGCTGTTTACTTCACTTCGCAGAAAGACAATGCCCCATCGGCTTTGTTGCACAGCATGAAACATTTCAAAGTGCTGCACGAAAACAACTTCATTTTGAATTTGGATTTGGCTGATGTGCCTTATGTCGAAGAGGGCAAGCAAATCGTCGTCACAAAACTTGCTGATGGTTTTTGGAGTGTGAATGCAAAATTTGGCTATCTTGATTCAACTGATATTCCAAAAGCACTGACCCGCACGAAATGCGGCGGTGTAACGTTTGAAAACATGCAAACCACTTACTTCTTGTCGCGTCGCTCATTGCAACGCTCTAAAACCAGTGAACTTTCATTGTGGCAAAGTCTGTTGTTTGTAACGCTTTCCAGAAATGCCGATGATGCAAGCCGATATTTCCATCTGCCTGCGGACCGTGTGGTGGAAATTGGAAGTCGTCAAGAACTATAGAAAAAGGGCGGGTGTATTCCCGCCCTTTCGTTTTTAGAACGGCGAATCTGGGAAATAGAATTCCGCAGCGTTTTCTTTGGTCACCAATGTGGCATCTAAAATATAGCGGCCACGCACGGGCACTTTGTCCATAAGGCCAGCTACAGTAAGCTCAATCGCTGTCCCCACCATGGCTGGTGGATAAAGCACGTTGATGGGCATCATGGCATCGCCATCGGAAACTTTCTTCACCATTTCCTTCATGCCAGCACCGCCAACCACCAATTTCACATCTGAGCGGTTTGCATTTTTGATGGCTTCCAGAACACCCACAGCCATATCGTCATCTTGGCACCACACAGCGTCAATCTTCGGATACTTGGTGAGGTAATCCTGCATCACTTTGAAGGCGTCATCACGCGACCAATTGCCGAACTGGCTATCGAGCACTTTAATTTCACTGCCAGCAATCGCGTCAGCAAAACCCTTTTGGCGTTCTTCATCGATGACGATTGGCATACCTCGAATAATCACCACGTCGGCTTTGCCTAAAGCACCTTTCATATAATCACCAGCCACTTTGCCCAAAGCGGGATTGTTGCCGGCGACATAAATATCATTGATGGTTGGATCAGAAAGGGCACGGTCAACCACGGTGATAAACACACCTTTGGCTTTAACGGCTTTCAATGGTCCGGTGAGTTCATCTGAGTTATGAGGAAGCACGACCAGCGCGTTTATGCCTTGCGTTGTAAGATCCTCCAAAGCAGAAGCTTGCGAAGCGCCATCTGGTGACGTTTTCACAATCACTTTCAGGCCCTTGTGGGTAGCTTCTAAAGCTTTAGCGATGCGTTCCGCGTGATAGACCACACCACCCGTCCAACCGTGGTCGGCAGCGGGTATTGATACAGCAACGGTGAGAGCCGTATCATCGGCCTTTGCTCCAGTTGCAGCAGCAGCCACAGCAGCAGCGGCGGCAAATCCAAAATGACGAGCAGCGGAATGGGCAGGCCAAGCAATGTGCCTTTATATACCGGCGCGTAAATATCTTTCAGCGCAGGGCTGATAGAGATTGAACCCCCATTGGCCAGATAAGTGAACAGCGAACGCATAATCACTATGGTGCCCAGCGTGGCTATGAACGGTTCAATTTTTCCGACCGTGATGATAAACTCGTTTGCTAAACCACAAAGGCCCCCCACCGCAATGGCCAAACCTATGGCCAAAGCGATAGTGCCCACTCCGGCGTCAGCCTCTTGTGACTTTAAAAATAGCAGCATCACACCCGCTGTGAATGCCGCCATGGAGCCCACTGAAAGATCCAACCCACCTGCCGCCATAACAAACGTTGCGCCTATTGCAATGATTGCAATGAACGATGTGCGCGTGGCAACATTTTGAATGAGATTATCGAACGTCAAAAAATTAGGGTGTACGAAACTGCCCAGCAAGATGAGAGCGATCAGCGCAATGAACGGAGCTGCACCGCGAACGTCAAAGTTTTTGAAATCGAATAAAGGCATTAGGCAGCGTCCTTATGTGTGCCGGTGGCCAGCATCACGATTTTATTTTCGGTAATGTTTTTACCCGTCACTTCGCCGACAATGGCACCGTTACGCATGACGATGATACGGTGGCAAAGCCCAATAAGCTCCGGCATTTCAGAAGAGATCACCACCACCGCTTTTCCAGCTTTGGCGAGGCCTGATATGAATTCATAAATCTGTTTCTTCGCGCCAATATCCACACCGCGTGTTGGCTCATCAACCACGACAACGTCTGGGTTCAGCAACATCATTTTAGCCAGCAATAATTTTTGCTGGTTGCCGCCAGAAAGTTGGCCAGCGTCCATTTTTCGAGACTTGGCGCGAATATCAAACTCTTCAAATGCAGCATCTAAAGCTTTCGCCTCTCGGCTTGTATCCATCAAAAATCCAGCTGTGAAACTCTCGGCAGTGGCCAGTGTGAGATTGTTGGTCAGCGGAGAAGCCAACAGCAGACCTTTGCCTTTGCGATCCTCAGTGACATAGGCAATGCCCTCATCCATCGCTTGTCTGGGAGTTTTGAAATCCACTGCTTTACCATTCTTAAGCACGCGTCCTTTGCCAAAGCGCAAACCCAAAACGCCCTCAAGTAATTCTGTGCGGCCAGCACCAATCAGACACGCAAATCCTAATATCTCACCCTTCGCTACCGAGAAACTGGCATGATGCACAAATCCTGGAACTGAGAAATCTTCGACCTGTAAGGCAGGGGCTCTATCATGCTGCGTGGGCTTTGCAGGGTAGAGTTCTCCCATCTCTCGGCCTACTATCAGATTGGCCATTTGCGCGGGCGTGAGATCATTCGTGCTAAAGGTGCCAACCGATTTTCCATCGCGCAGAATGCTCACGCGGTCTGAAATGCGTTTCACTTCGTCCAATTTGTGAGAGATATAAATAACCCCACAACCTTGTTGTTTAAGACGGGCAATCACTCCGAACAGAGCCTCACTTTCCACTGGGGTTAAAGTGGCTGTGGGTTCATCAAAAATGACGAAGTGATGTTCACCAGAAAGAGCGCGTGCAATTTGCACCAACTGGCGATTGGCAATTGATAAGTCCTCCACCCGCGCTGTGGGGCTGGCCAAGCAGTCTAACTCTGCAAGCGCCGTGGCGGTTTGCGCATTCATCTTCACGTCATCCACCAGCAGCCCACGGCGCAACTCGCGCCCTAGAAAAATATTTTGCGCCACAGTTAAATGCGATGCCAACAAGATTTCCTGATGCACCAAAACGATGCCCGCTTTTTCGGCTTCCTTTGGAGAAGCAAATTTAACATCCGTCTTCGCCAAATTAAGTTGGCCTTGCGTGGCGGTGAGATAATCACCAAGTATTTTCATCAATGTGGATTTGCCAGCACCATTCTCACCAATAATGGCGTGAACCTCGCCGCGCCTGAAATCCAAACTCACATCATGCAGCACGGTGTTGCCCGCAAAAACCATGCGCGCATTGCTCACTGCAAATCGGTTTTCATCTCGTTGCTGAGTCTGGTTCACGAACGTCCCATTCATCAGTTATATTTTTAACCGTTTGATCAAAACTTTTCTACAGATGCGTGGGGTTGTCAAACACTCAAAGCGCTTTGAAAAGCAGAAAATTAAATAATTGTAGGATAAATAAAAATGCCGCCGTCACAGGTGTGACGACGGCAGGCGTTCAGTCCAATCAAAAGTGATCATGCCACTTTTTTGAGCAATCCACGATTGATAATGCATTCGGCAATTTGCACGGTGTTCAATGCGGCACCTTTGCGCAGGTTGTCCGACACCACCCACAAGTTCAAACCATTCTCAATCGTTGAATCTTCACGGATGCGGCTGATGAATGTGGCGTAATCGCCAGCGCATTCGACAGGTGTAATGTATCCACCTTCTTCGCGCTTGTCGATCACCATGCAACCCGGTGCTTCACGCAGAATATCGCGTGCCTCATCGGCAGTGATGGGTGATTCAAATTCGATGTTCACAGCTTCCGAATGGCCAACGAACACCGGCACGCGCACGCAAGTGGCTGTCACTTTGATTTTTGGATCGAGAATTTTCTTGGTCTCAACAACCATTTTCCACTCTTCTTTGGTATCGCCAGAATCCAAGAACACATCAATTTGTGGAATCACGTTAAACGCAATCTGCTTAGTGAATTTCCTCGGCGTCGGGTGGTCATTCACAAATATACCTTTGGTTTGAATCCAAAGTTCATCCATGCCTTCCTTACCCGCACCTGAAACCGACTGGTAAGTGGCAACCACCACACGCTTGATCTTGGCCACATCATGCAAAGGCTTTAGCGCCACAACCAGCTGTGCTGTAGAGCAATTCGGGTTGGCGATAATGTTGCGCCTAGTATTGCGCTTCATATACTCTTCCAGCGCGTGAGCATTCACTTCCGGAACGATCAACGGCACTTCTTGGTCATAACGCCAGCATGAGGAGTTATCGATCACGATAGGCCCCAGCGCACCAATTTTCGGTGACCAGATTTTTGAAATTTCAGAACCAGCTGACATCAAAACGAAATCAACTTTTGAGAAATCAAATTGCTCAAGGTCCTTGCACTTTAAAATCTTGTCGCCAAAGCTCACTTCCATGCCAATTGAACGGCGCGAAGCAATGGCAAAGCATTCATCCACCGGGAATTCCCGCTCGGACAGAATGTTCAACATTTCACGGCCCACATTTCCGGTGGCGCCTACGACTGCAACTTTATAACCCATCAGACTTCTTCCTTTTTCCGGTCCGCCCCCAAGAGCCAAGGCTCCATCATCGGTCCAATCTATCGACCATCCACCCCCGCGGGGGTGATTGACCGGGGGAGGGGCCTTAGGCCGTTTTTGTGGTGTGTTTGGCAGTGGTCGAGCAGAAACGCGCTGCGCTGGCAGCGGTGGATTTGCGTTTTATGGTCAAAGTCCTGCTCATAGAGCGGGCTTCTAGCATTTTCAGCCCTCAAGTCAATCGAGGCCTAACAAAGGGGTTGGCAGTCGTGCACGGCTTCGCTAATGAACGCCCACGACCGAATTTTACACTTCGCGGAGAGGTGGCAGAGTGGTCGATCGCACCGCACTCGAAATGCGGCATACATGCAAGTGTATCGGGGGTTCGAATCCCCCCCTCTCCGCCATTTATTCCTGCGATATGCATAATAGTTCTGGCGCTATCATGAACCGTGCAAACCGCTAGCCAATTGCGCCTGCGTCCTTTGCCAATGAAGTCCAGTCTAGATGACCGCGAAAACATATTTTTCTGCGCACAAGTTTTGTTGCGCGCCTATGATGGATGGGAACGACAATCCCAATAAAACAATATGTTTGCAGGCATCGTGTGCACTGGGTGTGCAGTAAGGGAAGGCTTTTTCCGTGAACCGAAGTGAATTAATCTTGAAAACGGTCAGTCCCATTCTCCAAGCCATTGCGATTTGAATTTCAAAAAGTACCTTATCTCTCAGTCCATTAAACCGGCAGCAATCCCTATATGAAACAAGTCAGTGGGGCGAAACCACATCCGCACTTCAATCTACCCCAGTTTTTTCCAAGGGCTTGGGAAATAAGTGTGGTCTATCGACAACTTACCTATATCTAATCTGATTCCATCTATGTCCGAGCAGTGAGAGAATAATTATAAGGCCGTTGAAGAACTGGACATAGAAGCCGCTGAGCCCCGCGCCCACAATGCCTGTTTGAATGAATGAGACAGTCAGAGCACCAATAGCACCGCCGAGTACGGTTCCAATGCCGCCCCAAGTTGGGGTGCCGCCCACGAATACTGAGGCCAAAACTGGCAACAAATAACCGTCTCCCGATGTAGGCCACCAGGTGAAGTTGATCATGGTCGAAAATACACCGGCAATGGCTGCCCCAATGCCCACAAAGATGAAAGCTCCAATGCGTACGCGATTGACGTTGATGCCCATTTGAGCTGCGCTATCTGGATTATCGCCAACGATGTGGATATGCACCCCGAAGCGATGCCTCGTATAAAGGAACATAGAGAATATGGTGAAGGCAATGGCCCAGTAGATCTGCACAGGAACGCCGTAGAGTTCTGATGAAAACAGCTGGAACACCCAACTGTCGCTCAGCGATGGCAGTGAAATAGACTTCCCCTCAGTGAAGATCAAGATAATGCCACGAAGCACAAAGTTCATTCCCAGTGTGGCAATGAGCGATGACAAATTGCCCTTAACCACCAAGGCACCAACGAACCAGCCAAGAATTGCGCCTGTGACCAAAGCGGCAGCAAAGCCGATGATGGGGTCATAGCCAGCCTGAACCACAAGCGCAAATGCCCATGCGGCACATCCCATCGTGGCGGGGAAGGACAAATCGATCTCTCCCACCGTGACGATAAATACGAGAGGAACAGTCAAAAAAATTGCAACGGGAAGTGTTGTCAAAACTGACGCATAAAGCGTCCAATTGGTGAATACGACGGGGTTGGCAATAGTGAACATCAACAACATTGCCAAAAAAACAGCGAGCGAACCCAAGGCGGCGCGATTGGTCAGCAGGAATCGGCGCAAGGGCTGGTCAGAAGGATGGCTCCACGTTTCAGCTGATGCAGCACTCGTCGAAGATTGCTCTGGTGATAGCTGTTCCATCAAAGTTTTCCCGTCTTCCGTTTTAGTGTTGGTTCATCGGCCTTTTGGTCTCTGGGTTCCGGGTGGGCAATCTGTTCCATGAAGCGGATGAGTTCCTCAGCTGTTTTGACTTTGTCTCGGGAAATTTGCATCGCAACCTTGCCGCGATCCATAACCACAAATCGATCCGCAATGTCGTAGACGTGATGAATGTTGTGGCCGATAAAAAGAATTGATCTTCCACTGGCACGCACTTGGCGCACGAAATGAAAAACCTTGGCAGTTTCGGTAAGAGAGAGAGCTGTTGTTGGCTCATCAAGGATGATCAAATCTGCCTGTTTGTAAATGGCCCGGGCAATGGCAACGCCTTGCCTTTCACCGCCGGAAAGTTGGCCGACAATGGAATTGGGTGTGAAAACTTTCGAAGTAAAGCCTATCTCACGCATCAACCGGCTGGCTTCGGCGATTTCATGTTTCAAGTTGAGAAAGCCCAATCGGTTGCCCTGCTCATTGCCCATGAAAATATTGCGGACAATGGATTGCTGCACCGCCAGCGCCCTGTCCTGGAAAACAGTTTCAATGCCAGCATCGCGCGAACGAGCCGCATTCCATCTAGTCACGGGCTTGCCACGAACAAGTATTTCACCATCAGTGGGTTTTACAGCACCAGCGAGAATTTTGATCAGGGTTGATTTGCCTGCGCCATTGTCGCCGAGCAATCCAACAACCTCGCCTTTGTCCACATGCAAATTCACGCCACCTAAGGCGTAAACATTGCCGTAGGATTTTCTTATATTTTTTAGTTCAATCAATCTTTCTGCCATGGGGCACCTCTCATGAGGGGGCCGCCAGCATGGGAAACTGGCGGCCCACTCGGACTCAATTAGCGAAGACCTTCTTTGGCCAAGTCACCGACAACTTTGTAGTTGTCGGGCGTCACGAAACCCGCACCAGTATCGACGTTCATCGCGCCAAGTCCGTAGACGATCTGCGAGCAAAGGCTGAGAATTGGCAGATAGCCTTGCAAGAATGGTTGCTGATCTGCCGTCAGCTGAACCCATTTGCCGTCAAAGGCCTCGACGATTTGGGGACTAGTATCAAAACCAAAGTTGAAGATTTCACCTGGCTTCTTCTTTGCTGCTTGCATATAGGCAGGCACGTTTCCGAGGAGTTGGCCACCGGGATAACCGATTGCCTTAACATCTGGATTATTCAAGATGGCAGCGGTGATGATGGGCAAGGCCAAGTTCGGGTCTTTTGCCCACTCTGTGGCTGAATTGATCTTCACCACTTTGATGCCAGCTTCTTCCATCGCTGTAACTGTGCCAAGCTCACGCGCGCCACGGTTTACGTTTTCGAATGGACCAATCATAATGGCTGTGTCACCCTTCTTCAGGCCAGCCAAGCGTACTGCTTCAACGCCAAGAGCGTGGCCTTGCGAGGCTTGCTGCGCACCAACATAACCACCACCAAAAGCCGCGGACACTGTGGGCACTGGTACGTTCTGATACATCATCTTGATACCAGTTGCCGATGCCTGCTTGGCCAAAGGCATGATTGCATCATCGCCAGGATGACCCATCATGGCAATGCCGGCTGGCTTTGATGCAACCGCTTCACGCAATTGCTGCACCATCTTTTCAGAATCCCAGCCCGAGAACACGAAATCGACTTGGGCACCTGTGTCATTCTGCGCTTGCTTGGCGCCATTGTAAACGATGGAACCAAAAGCATCACCTTCAGCGCCACCCACGAAGAAGCGCAGGTGCACATCCTTACACCATTTATCACGCAAAGCTGCCGCTTCACTGAAGCTAGTGCTAGCGACGGTGAGTGCAATTGCTGTTGCACCTAAAAGAAAAGTTCTCTTCAACATGTTGATCCTCCATTGCCCATGAACGGGCTGTTATCGTTTCCTAGTTCTCGGCTTGACACCGATGTTTTGTTGTCTGGCCGCAAAGCCAGAAGGACTAAACCGGATTGGCAATGAAATTTGCGCCGCCTCGGCATTCTTTCAAATAATTCAGAGCACGCAACTGCCCCGTCATCTCCAATTCATCGCGGTAAACGGGATCGTGCCAGCCTTCGATATCAATGGCACCCGTGAAGCCCGCCAATCTGAGTTCACTGATGACGCGCGACCAATCTGATTCACCAAAACCCGGTGTGCGCATTTGCACGAAGGGGTGTTTGCCAAATACCCCATGTTCTTTGATCACATCCCAGCGAATGGTGGCGTCCTTGCCGTGAACATGAAATATACGGTCTGCCCATTTCCGGATTTGCGGGATGGGATCAATAAGATAAACCAATTGATGGCAGGGTTCCCATTCTAAGCCCAAATTTGCCGCCGGAACTTCGTTGAACATCAACTCCCAAGCATCAGGGTTGTGCGCAATGTTCCAATCACCTGTGGCCCAATTTCCGTCCATGGAACAATTCTCAAATGCGATGCGAACGCCTTTGTCCTGCGCACGCTTAGCCAGCGGCCCCCATATTTCTTTGAATCGCGATAGACTCTCAACCAAAGGCTTGCCGCGCACACGCCCTGTAAAACCACTGACAATATCTGTGCCAAACAAGTGGGCATTGTCGATCAGCATCTCCCAACCACGCAGTGTCTGCTGGTCCATCTCGCTAGTTTCCAGCGGGTTGCCAAATATGGCGAGCGCGCTGATCACAACATCCTTGCCGGCCATTGTTTCTCGCAATTCGCCCGCCAGCCGTGCGATATCAATATTGCCAAGTGTTTGCCAGAAAAAGGGCTGAATGGATTCAAAGCCGAGCGGCAATATCTGCTTCACATCGGATACCGGGTCTACAGCATTGGCCTTTATCATAGTGCCGATGCGAATGTCTTTCAAACCGCGTTTCATGTGCCTATCTCAAATTCTGATCTTCACGCGCTCACCGGATGTGGCGCTTTCAATTGCTGCAAAAACCATGGCGAGGCTCTTGATGTTATCGCTTCCTGCTGTTTCTGGTTGGCTTCTGGTTCTGATCGCATCGAGGAAGTCTGCGATAACGCCCAAATGACCACCAATCTTATCGTCTGCATGCAACGCGGGGATTGCAACACGTTCAGGCACATCAAATATGCCTTCACGGGTGGGTGTTGCCCGCTCGGCCCAAAGATCATCAAACCCATCCCAAACCAAGGTTCCGCGTTCGCAAATAATGCGCCAGTTGCTTTCCCAGCTTGTCCGCGCTCCGTCAGCACACCAGCTGCCACGATAGTTAAAGACAATTCCACCCTCC
>JANPGD010000055.1:0-13254 GCA_031423845.1 Hyphomicrobiales bacterium
GCCCACATCAGCGGAAAGCCCAACCAGCGCCAGTTTTTCCATAGCAATTTCTTTTGCCTGCGCTCGTGGTGTGCGACGACCGTGCGTTAAGCCAAAGGCAACATTTTCCCACACGCTAATCGAGTCGAATAAAGCACCACCTTGAAACAGCATGCCAAAGCGCGAAAGAAACTTATCCCGCGCTTCACCTTTCAGGCCAATAACTTCTTCACCTGCAATTTTGATCGAGCCCGAATCTGGAGTGATGATGCCGAGAATCGATTTGAGCATCACGGATTTGCCAGTGCCTGAGCCACCAATCACCACCAGCGATTTACCTTTCTCAACCGAAAGCGTAAGCCCGTTCAGCACATGCTTTTCACCAAAACTCTTGCGCACATCTTTAAGCTCAATGTGCATCAGTGTTTTCCAAACAACAAAGAAGTGAGCGCAAAATTCGCTGCCAAAATCATGATGGCAGAAGACACAACTGCATTGGTGGTAGCGCGACCCACACCCTGCGCTCCGCCTTTGGAGTTGAACCCATGATAACAACCCATGAGTGCGATGATAAATCCAAACACCGCAGCTTTAATAAGACCTGATGAAATATCGTCAAAGTGCAATTGATCCGCGGTGGTCTTGATATAACTGAAGCCATTGAACCCCAGCGATCGCGTGCCCACTACATATCCGCCCATAATGCCAATCGTATCTCCAATCGCCACCAGCAATGGCAGTGACACCACCGCAGCGAGCAAACGCGGGCCGACCAGATATTTGTATGGATTTGTAGAGAGTGTGACTAAAGCATCCGTTTGCTCGGTCACTTTCATAGTCCCAAGCTCAGCGGCAATGGATGCCCCCACCCTGCCCGCAACCATAAGGCCCGCCAGCACCGGGCCAAGTTCCCGCGTAATACCAATCGCCACAATGCTTGGCACAAGTTGACCAGCAGTCGCAGGTGACGAGCCTGTATAAATTTGCAGCGCCAAAGCCCCGCCTGTAAAAAATGCTGTCATCGCCACCACTGGCAATGATGTATATCCAATGCGAAAGAATTGCGTTGCCATTTGTGTGAGATAATAACGTGGGCTGAGGCCTTGCAACAAGGCATCCTTAAGGAACAAAGCAATGCGCCCTGTCTCAGCACAGAAAGCTAAAACCAAACGGCCAATGGCTGCAAATATATTCACGGCGTGTCCTACGATTCGCCCCCAATGTAGCGGCGGTGATAGCGATTGCCCAGATGGGTAAGTAGTTCATAGGAAATGGTGCCAGCAAAGCCTGCCGCTTCATCGACAGAGATATTAGGTCCAAAAATTTCCGCCAAGGTGCCGCGTTCAACATCACCCCCAGGAATGCCAGTCACATCACACGCCATCATGTCCATCGATACGCGTCCCACAATCGGCACCCGTCGCCCAGCAATGAACACTTGCCCCGGCCCGTCACTGCGCGATGAACTTAGTTTTCGTGGAATGCCATCACGATAGCCAGCACCCAGAATTGCAATACGGCTATCACGCGGGGCAGTCCACGTTGCGCTATAGCCAATCGTGTCGCCCTGCTTCACAAATCGAGTCTGCATCACTTTGGCTTGCAATGTGACCACAGGTTTCATCGGGTTCGGCTTTCCCGGCAAGGGATTGCCCCCGTAAAGTGCAACACCGGGCCGCACCAAGTCGTATGAATAGTCACCATCAAGATAGATGCCGCTGGAATTGGCAAAGCTAGCAGGAACATCCGGAAGCAATTTGCGCAATTTCGAAAATGTCTCGCGCTGCTTTGCGTTCAACGGGTGATCGGGTTCATCCGAACAAGCGAGGTGACTCATCAGCAATTTAATATTGAGATGCGCCTTAAGACCTTCATCCGCAATGAGCGCAGCAAACTCTGCGGCGGCAAATCCCAAACGGTTGATGCCGCTATCAATATGCAAGGCACAGGCTGAACCCTCAGCCTCCGTCGCCCAACCCTTCGCTTCATCCAAACAGGTGAGTGCCGGAATGAGGGCATTGCGAATATAAAACTCGGCCTGCCCTACATAATATCCATCAAGCACATATATATCAGCATTCGGCAAAACTGCGCGAAGCTCTTGGCCTTCCATCGGACGCGCTACAAAATAATACCGCGCGCCCGCCTCCCACAACGCCTTCGCGACTGGCTCTAATCCCAAACCATAGGCCGCTCCCTTAATAGGAACACCAACCGCCACGCCAGCTCTAGTAGCGAGGGTTCGGAAGTTCGATTTTAGTGCTGCGAGGTCAATCGTGACAACTGCACTAGAAAGTTGGTGCGGGAAATGAGTCATAGACTACCGAATAAATGATTTGGCGTTGAGAGCAAGCACTTCCGAAATGATCAAAATTAATCACAGTGAATAATTTTTTCACTCCATTACCGAGAGAAGCACAAATCGATTTGAAAGCACAACAAAGTGATCTTCAATTACTCGAATTTAACAAAGAAAGTGATCGAGCGAATACCAAGCGAAATTGCGGAGCGAAGTTTAACGTGGATATTCTTCAAGTGAATCGTTTGTTGCGTAAAAAGTCCGGGGGGCGAGTTAGGCAAACCAAAACAGAATCGGACCAGGGCAATGAACTTTCAAAGACAAGAAACCTACAAAGCAATATCAGGAGTAAGCTTAGACTCAGTCTTCAAAACAGAAAAAGAAATACCAAGATCAGAGAGTCACTTTGAACTCATTCATATGGCGTTGAAAGCGCTAAACGAAGCAGCGAAAGAAAAGCCAACACATCGTCAGGTCGAAAAAATTCTGGAACAGGTATTGTGGCCAGAGACCCGTGGCCTGATTAAAAAGGCCGAAGCGATCTGTAATGAACATCTAAAAAAGATTTTGGCTTCTTACTTGATGACAGGAACAGAGGCTGGAGAATTGGATCCAAAAAACATGAACATCGGGGATTGCCTTTCAACATTATTGCAATTGGGAGAATTATAACCTGAGTAAAAATCTTGGCCGCTATTCCCTCCAAGACTCCATTTGGTCGAATGTTTGCAAGATCGCATTCTGGTCATGGAAATATTTTAGAATTAAGTTCGCGGCATCTGGCCTGATGGATGGATGATCAACTGCCATCAGGCCGCAGTTTTTATAGTGCTGTCGCCAGTTTATATTAGGGCCTTGATAGTGCAAAACTACACGGCAACAAATGGGCAGGTCCGTCAAAGCATGGGTGCTGAGCAATCCACCCATACAACCATGCAGTGGAACATCGTCCTGAGCGAAATTCATCATCATTTGGCGGTGGTCTTGCTTTGGCTCTGTGCCCGTCAATGTAATAAAATTTCTATGTTGAGTAACAACACCTTCTTGCAATCGTGACTTATATTTTTTCTGAAATTTTCCCAGTTCGTCTATACGTATAAATCTTGTAAAAACGAGACGACCTTCTATTCGTTTCAAAACGACAAGCGACCGCAAGCAATGCTCTATGCTCGGCAGCCATGGCACATAACAGTAATAAATACCTTCAGGAAATTTACACTTTGAACTATGAGCACTGATCTGGTTTAAAGATTTCTCAAAAAGTTGGGTGCTGTTCGGGCGCTTAAGCTGCAATTCACTTCGAAGTGTTTGAGGCGGGTGTTGGCTTTCAAAAAGTTGAACGAGTTCAACGCCCAAATAGGTAATAATTTTGCCCATCGTAACATCATTGGGCAGCATTGTGCCATTCAGATATTTGTTAAATTGCTGGCGATTGATGTTGAGACTCGCGCATGTTTGAGAAATAGGCCCGCGCTCTAGAACACGGGACTGCAAGTTCTTTGCAAAAGTCTGATAGACTGAATCACCTTCAGCAGCTCTCTTAATTGCCATAACTTGTCCCGTTAGAATAAACAGCACTCCCCAATTGGCGATTGCGTTTTGCGAATTTCTAATTCGTCTTTATGATACAATTTGTTACGAAATATAGCTGAGCATGTTTCGTTTTAATTTAAATTTCTAAAAAAAACAAAACGACTCAAATTAGCATTTAAATTACGTGGGGCGCCAGCCGGGAAGCAAATCGACTGACTGCATAACGGACCGGCTGCTTTTGAAATTTGTACGGATTATTTCAGCAACGTCGGAACAAATTGAAGGATCTTCATTTTGCAGAACACCACAAGTTTTAAAATGCTTACGCCATTCCGATATTCCATCTTGATAATGCATTGCGAATTGGCAGCTAATGGGCATGCCCGAGGGCGCAAATGAAAGCAATATCCCCATCATAACGGAATGTTGCAAATGATGTTCAATTGCAAAATTAATCATGCTCATGCGCTGCTCCCAGCGCCGCTCATGGCTCACAAAAGTTACTCTGTTGCGGTTTTGCGTCACCAAGCCGTCATGGCAAGTCGATGGGTACAGTTGAATTTTGTCGGTCACATTAGCGTGACGCACTATGCGCGTGAAAACCAATTTTGGGCCAACCCTTGTCACAACAATAATACACCGCAATGAATGGTTGGGCTTCATTTTCCAAGGCAGATAACATGTGTAAACACCTTCGCGCAAATTGCAGTTTGCGCTTTCGGATTCCATAACGTCGAGTGTGCGATCATAACGTGAATGGGTGCCGCCGAACTCAGACTTTTGATCCAAAGGTTCGCGCAACAAGGGTGCTTTGATCGGTTTCGGAGATTCAAAAAGATTGAGTGAATCAACTTTAAAATATTTTGTTATTTTTGATAACGTCACCTCGTTCGGCAGAACTGTGCCATTGAGGTATTTGTTAAATTGCTGCCGATTAATATCGAGATCGCGACACGTACTTGCGATTGACCCACCGCGAGTAGCGAGTGCGAATAGATTTTCGGCGAAGTTGCGATAAGCAACATTTCCAGAGATATGCCCCATTTTTAGCCTCACGCCAGTTGCGACGTCTTTTTGCCCTATTAACGACTCCCCAGCCTTGAAGGTATAATAAATCCAACCGCCTGATAAATCCGCAACCCAGAGGTTGCAAAATATTAATTATTCAATTTCTATCACGCGAAACCGGTTGTGCTCGTAAGCCATTGGAGTTGGGCCTATTCAAACCGCTCCGGCGCGTAACCGTCGCGCGCCAAGTTCGAAAACTTCGTTAATCTGCCTTCGAAGTGCAACTCCACCGTGCCCGTTGGGCCGTGGCGTTGCTTGCCAATAATCACTTCGGCTTTGCCGTGGGCCCGGTCCATTTTCTCTTGCCAACCCTGAAATTCGGGCGTTCCTTCAGCTGGCATGAGGCGTTCGAGGTAATATTCTTCACGGTAAACAAACAGCACAACGTCGGCGTCCTGCTCAATCGAACCTGATTCGCGCAAATCCGAAAGCTGCGGGCGCTTATCCTCACGGTTTTCGACCTGACGTGAAAGTTGCGAAAGCGCGATTATCGGCACCGCCAATTCCTTGGCCAATGCCTTTAAGCCCACGGTAATTTCAGTGACTTCCTGCACGCGTCCCTCGCGGGCTTTGTTTGACGAGCCCGCCAACAACTGCAGGTAGTCCACAATAATCAATCCAAGCCCACGCTGGCGCTTCAAGCGCCGTGCCCGTGAGGCTAGCTGCGCAATGGTCAGGCCTCCTGTCGCATCAATATAAAGCGGTAACGCTTGTAGCTCACGGCTTACATCGACAAGCCTCTGAAACTCATCCTCAGAAATTTTACCACGGCGAATGAACTCTGACGAAATTCCCGATTGCTCGGCGACAATACGCGTGGCCAATTGTTCAGAACTCATTTCAAGAGAGAAAAACGCCACGACTCCGCCATTTAAAACTTTGTTGGAACCATCGGCCTGATATTCAGCCTCATAGTGCTTGGCTACATAATAAGCGATGTTCGTCGCCAGTGCGGTTTTGCCCATGGCCGGACGACCAGCCAGAATGATCAAATCGGAAGATTGCAACCCCCCCATCTTTTCATCCAGATCGGTAAGGCCAGCGGAAATTCCGGATAATCCGCCTTGGCGTTGATAGGCGGCAGAAGCCATATCAATGGCATCAGTCAGTGCGCGCCCAAACGGCTGGAAGCCTTTGCCATATTTATCCGTCTCAGCCAGACCATACAGTGCCTGCTCAGCCTTCTCGACCATCTCTTTCGAGTTGATCTCAATATCAGGCTCAAAGGCTTCGTTCACAACATCGGTGCCAATGCTGATAAGCTTGCGGCGCTGCGCTAGCTCATAAATGGTGCGGCCATATTCTTCAGCGTTGATGATCGTGGTGGCAGATGCCGCTATACGACCCAGATAAGCCGTACCGCCAATTTCCTTGAGGGTGGCATCATTTTCAAAATGTGATTTGAGGGTGACGGCTGAAGCCAGCTTGCCCATGCGAATAAGCGTGGTGGCAGCATCATAAATGCGCGCGTGAATGGCTTCGCTGAAATGATCCGCCGTTAGAAAATTTGAAACCCGGTCGGCTGCTTCATTGTTAGAAAGAATAGCACCCAGCAGTGCCTGCTCCGCTTCAAGGTTTTGTGGCGGGCTGCGAAAGTGTTCTTCTGTGGTGGGCTCGACAGCGCGGAGTGGGGCAGGATTGTTCATGGATAACTATTAGCAGCAATTGAACGCAAATTATCGGCTGATTTTATTATGCCCGCTATCCACAGGCTAGTCCTGACGTTTCATCCCACCCAAAAACAACGCAAGGCCACTTTCAATCACCCGCTCGACTTCAAAAGTTCCAGCGATACTCTCGGATGCAAAAAGCCGCGGTTTCATCAAACCGCACTGCATCAGCTCACAAAACTGCATAGCCGCAAGCGTGGGGTCAGCAGGACGCAGGGTTCCATCATCCATTTTGCGCTTCAAATAGGCCGCGATGATCGTGTTGCCGTAATTAGGGCCTGCCTCATAAAAAGCCTGGCCAATTTCAGGGAATTTCTCGGCGGCGGCAATCACCACCCGCACGTAAGCTATTGTATCGGGGCTTTTAAACATCTTGCCCATGCGGAATGCCAAGTCATGCAGCACCTCCTCAATTGGGCGGCCTTCATCCTCAATCACCACAGCTTGTTCAGCTTGATGGCGACGATCTTGGAAAATCAGGGCCTCGAAAAGCTTCTCTTTTGACGGGAAATAGGCATAAACCGTGCCTTTAGAAACACCCGCCGCTTTTACAATCTCGTTCATGCTGGTGCCGTCAAAACCTTGTGCCAAAAAGCAGCGCCGCGCCCCATCCAGAATTTGCTGGCGTTTCGCAGTATCAAGGTTGTCATTGGCAATTTGCAGAGCAGTCATTTCATCGCACCGAACAGTTCGGTCTTGTGCATAGCAACATTAAATGATAATGACAAGCATGAACTGAACCGTTCGGTTCGATTATTGAGTATCCCCATGACCAACACTGCTTTGAAGATCGCCCCTGCTCCCACCGTGCAAGAAGCCCCTCGCCCTGCTCCCGCTGTTGAACAGCAACCAGCACCGCGCAAACCTATTCTGAGACGCATTATTCTTGGGACGGTTTTGCTGGCGGCTTTGGCTGTGGCTGGCAACTATGGTTATGACTGGTTCACGGTGGGCCGTTTCCAAATTTCCACTGATGACGCCTATGCGAAAGCCGATATGTCGATGCTGGGCGCTCAAGTTGCAGGCACTGTGAAAGATGTGCCGGTCGCCGATAATGCCACCGTGAAGGCGGGCGATGTGGTGCTGCGCTTAGATGACGGTGACTATAAGCTCGCAGTTGAAGCAGCCACTGCCCGCATTGAAACTCAAAAATCAACTTTGGCCACAATTGCTGAACAAGTGATCGCCCAACGATCACAAGTTGCTGCAGCCATAGCGCAACTCGAAAGTGCCAAGGCAGCAGAATTAAACGCCGTGCTCACCCAAAACCGCGCCAGCCAACTGATTAAAAGCAGCGCGGGCAGCCAACAAGCCTTGGATGATGCCACCCGCCAACGGGCTGTAACCGCAGCAAACGTGAGTGTTGCCCAAGCCAATATTGATGCCGCCAAAGCGCAGATAGGTATTTTGAATGCCAAAACTGCTGAAATTGAAAACGGCACGATTGAACTCAATATCGCATTAGAAAAAGCCCAGCGTGATTTGAACTTCACAGAAATTAAAGCCCCCTTTGATGGCGTCGTCGCAAATCGTGCCGTGGAACCCGGCCAATATGTTGGCCCCGGCTCACGTCTCATGGCCTTGGTGCCAACAACCCAGTCTTTCATCGAAGCAAATTTTAAAGAAACCCAGCTTGCCGACATTCACCCCGGCCAAAAAGCTTTGATTACGATTGATGCTTTTGATGGTGAAAAATTTGAAGGCACTGTGCAAAGCATAGCACCAGCCTCAGGTGCTGAATTTTCATTGTTGCCGCCGGAAAATGCCACCGGTAATTTCACCAAAATCACGCAACGCGTGCCCGTCAAAATTTCCGTTCCGGCTGATCTCGCAATCAAATTGCGTCCGGGCCTATCAGTTACCGTATCAGTTGATCTGCGCGACGCTGGGAAATAACTATGGCTGCGCCTGCTACACCTACCCCAATGAATAAGCGGCATCTCGTCGCTTTCATATTCATGATCTTCGGCATGTTCATGGCCATTCTGGATATTCAGATTGTGTCATCATCATTGGCCGAAATTCAAGCGGGCATTTCAGCATCGGCTGATGAAGTGTCGTGGGTGCAGACCAGCTATCTTATTGCCGAAGTGGTGATGATCCCCCTCTCCGGAATGCTCACGCGCATTTTTTCAACGCGGTATTTGTTTGTGGCTTCGGCTGCGGGCTTTACATTGATGAGCTTCATGTGTGCCACGTCCAGCACCATCGGTGAAATGATGGTGTGGCGCGCTCTGCAAGGCTTCGTAGGCGGCGCAATGATCCCGACTGTGTTTGCAACATCATTCACAATCTTCCCACCCGATAAACGCGCCATTATATCTCCGGTCATCGGATTGATCGCAACATTGGCCCCCACCATCGGTCCAACTGTGGGCGGCTATCTCACCGAATTATTTTCATGGCATTGGTTGTTCCTCGTCAACATCATCCCCGGCATTGCTGTCACCATCGGCGCTTGGTTTTTTATTGATTTTGATAAACCAGATTTAAAACTCTTCAGAACTTTCGATTGGGCGGGCTTAGCGCTGCTCGCTGTGTTCCTCGGCACGCTAGAATATGTATTAGAAGAAGGTGCCAAAGAAAATTGGTTGCGCAGCCCACTCATTTTCAAATTGGCGGCTATTTGCTTAACATCCGGCACAGCATTTTTCTGGCGCATGTTCACCATGCCAAATCCACTGGTTGATTTTACCGCCTTCAAGAATCGCAACTTCACATCAGGCTGCATCTTTTCTTTCACCATGGGCATTGGCCTCTATGGCCTCACGTATTTATACCCGGTTTATCTTGCGCGCATTCAGCACTATTCATCGATGATGATTGGTGAAACCATGTTTGTGTCTGGTGTGGCCATGTTTCTAACGGCCCCAATAGCGGGGCGACTTTCAGCAAAAATTGACCCGCGTATTATGATCGGCGGCGGCTTTATTGGCTTTGCCATCGGCACATATCTGGCGTCTTCCATCAGTTCACAATGGACCTTTAATGAATTGTTGGTCCCGCAAATTTTGCGTGGTGTGTCTCTCATGTTCTGCATGGTCACAGTCACCAATGTGGCACTCGGAACTTTGAACCCCATGCAGTTGCGGGGCGCATCGGGCCTATTCAATCTCACGCGCAACTTAGGCGGCGCCGTTGGCCTTGCCATCATTAACACCGTGATGAATCAGCGCATGGATTTACATTTAGAGCGCTTGCATGAATCGGTCAGCTGGGGATCCAATCAAGCCGAGCAGACTTTGAACAATATGACTGGCGCATTCACATCTTTGGGATCTGATGCAGGCAGTGCTGCACTCTCAAAATTAGCAGGCCTCGTGCGCCAACAAGCCATGACCATGGCAATTGCTGATATCTTCTACCTGCTTACCTTCTTGTTCTTGGCCATTGTTATGATGACGCCATTAATGAAAAAACCTGCTCCGCAAAAAGCAGCAGGCGGCGGCGGGCATTAAAAAAGGGCCGCCCAAAGGCAGCCCCCAATTTCGCACTGTAATAAAAACTTAGTTGCCAGATTCTTCTTCAGCCGCAATTTCGGCTTGAGCTTCTTCGAACAGAGCTTCAGCAGCAGCGCGCATTTCTGCACGTTCTGTTGAACCACTGGCTGTCAGATCATCGCCACGGGCTTGGGCTGCAGCTTCATCAGCAGAGCGGGCCACGTTAACGGTGACAGGCACGTAAACTTCAGGATGCAAACCAACTTGCACAGTGTAAATGCCAATCGTCTTGATTGGCGCTTCAATGTGAATGTGGTTGCGGTTTACAGTTGAGCCAGCAGCAGCGGCGGCTTCAGCAATGTCACGGGCAGTAACTGAACCGTAAAGCTGACCTGACTCACCGGCTTGGCGAACCAGAACGAAGCTTTTGCCTTCAATGGCTTTGGCTTCAGTTTCTGCAAGCGCCTTAGTGGCTGCGTTCTTGGCTTCCAGCATGGTGCGGTCGCGTTCAAACTTGGCTTTATTGTTGGCAGTGGCACGAAGCGCCTTGGCGTTTGGCAGCAGATAGTTACGAGCGTAACCATCCTTCACCTTAACCACTTCACCCATGTGACCAAGCTTGGCAATACGTTCGAGGAGAATGATATCCATGTGTTCGTCTCCCTTATTCGATTACGTAGGGCAACAGGCCCATGAAACGTGCGCGCTTAATGGCCTTGGCCAATTCGCGTTGACGCTTAGCGCAAACCGCAGTGATGCGGCTTGGAATGATTTTGCCACGTTCAGAAATATAACGCTGCAATGTGCGAATATCCTTGTAGTCAATCAGCGGCGCATTAGGACCCGTGAACGGGCAACTTTTGCGACGGCGGAAAAATGGGCGGCGTGCGCCTTGATCCATAGCCATTAATTCACCTCATCCATGTTGTTCATGCTGAAACCTTCATCGTCGCGCTTGCGATCGTCGCGACGGCGCATCATGGCCGATGGGCCTTCTTCGAGTGCTTCAACCTTAATTGTCAAATAGCGAATAACATCTTCGCTGATTGACATCTGGCGTTCCATTTCTGCAATCGCAGCATGGGGGCCAGAAATGTTGAGGAATGTGAAGTAAGCCTTGCGGTTCTTCTTCATGCGGAATGTGAGCGATTTAATGCCCCAATTCTCTACTTTCTCAACCTTGGCACCGCCAGCAGCGAGAACAGCTGAATATTGCTCCAACAACGCATCAACCTGCGTTTGTGTCGCATCTTGGCGAACCAAGAATGTGTGTTCATACAGACCCATATTGGGGATCGTCCTTTCTTTGTTTCAACAACCAAAACCACCAGCGCAGAGCCTCTAACGATCCAGGAGAAAGGATAGTTAAGCCGATCAGTAAAGAGCGGAGACACGGGAAGCCGGAACTTGCGTTCCTAGGGTTCTTGCGAACCCCCTTCCGTTCAGCCCCCAGCGGGTGCCTTCAGATGTGGGGGCTTATGAAGGAAGTGAGTGTGAGATGCAAGGGGGCTCCGGCGCGAAAAAACTTGAATAGCATTGGCCATCTCCGTAATTTGAGGGCACAATCAGGGGGATTTCACAATGGCACTGAAAAAATGTCCGGAATGTGCAAGAGATATAAGTACAACGGCTAAGTCATGCCCAAATTGCGGCTACACCTCGAAAAAGAAAAGCGGTTGCTTACCGTTTCTCGGGTATTCAGTTCTCATCGTTGTCGGGCTCGGCATATTGGGGGCGCTGATTTCACCTCACAAAGTAAAGTTGAAAAACATTTCAGAGGCGACAAAACCGCTTTCAAAACCAGCAGTGGAAAATGAGAAGTCAACAATAAAATTCGTCGAAAATGCTGATGGAAATTACAAGCAGGGAGAGTCCCTCAGAGTCGGATACACTTCCTACCTAGTCACAAAATCTTGGTGGTCCGACAAATTGAGCAACAACGAATTTCTTGATCAAAAACCTGATGCCGCTTTCCTTTTTGTAGAACTTGTGGTTCGAAACGATGACATTAAAGCTAGAGTGGTTCCACCTTTTAAGTTGGTTGACCAAATCGGCTCTGAATATGAGGCTTCGAGCAAAAGTTGGGCCGTCGAAGGTGCACTTGGAATCATTGAAAGCCTCAATCCATCTGTACAAAAGCAAGGTTTCGTCGTTTTTGATGTACCCCGTGATCGAAAATACAAATTAAAACTATCGGGAGGGTATTGGTCTAGTGAAGAGGAGTTCGTGCTGCTCACACCTTAATTACGTTGACTGCGTAATTAATTGACAATTCACCCCAACTTATTATCGCCACTCAATGGCACACAATGTGGCAATTGGTGAGGACGAGTGGTCTTCACTGAAGATGACTATAGATTATACCCCCGCTGAGCAAAAGATGCCAAGTCGCTCACGTCTGTTGCTTAGACTATTTGTTGATACCAAATAACATTTAAGCAATCCTCGCGCTCAAGCAGTAGAATGAAACTCGCAGGGCGCCATCCGCCGCTCAACTCTCCCATCTCGACCCTCCATTGCGTTAAGTGGAAGCCAGATCCGCCCAGCCCTTCCCAAAATGGTCGCGGAACCTTTTTCAAACGCTCGCGTTATAGCCCCGAGTAAATTCGACAACCGACATTCACAAACAAAATTATTGGAGTATTAAAAATGAAAAAATTAATTTTAGGCTCGCTCGCCGCATTAGCTCTTTTTGCTGGTCTATCAACAATGGCTGAAGCCAGAGTTACGTTCTATTTTGGTATGCCATATTATGATTATCAAGTTGGACCAGATTATATGTACGACCAAAATTACGGCTGGTATCAACAAAATTACCGCGCCAACAATCGCTGGAACTCCCGAGGTCAAAATGAAGTTTGTTTGGTAACATTCTTCAAGCGCAGTCAAGTGAGTGGCGGTGCAGATGTGAACGTCCAGCGCGCGCGGGTGCTTCCAGAGCGGGCAGCGCGTCGGATGGATCGGCCAAATGACCGCAACCGGATTTTTGACTACGGCACCAATCGCCAGACGCGTCAGACTTGCCGCTATCTAAACAACATCAATAATTAAATTATTCGAGTTCTGGGCCGCGCGCTGCGCTGCTCAAAACCAAAAAACAAAGCCCACTGATGCGATCAGTGGGCTTTGCCGTGAGAAGCTTCCTGAAGCTTCGAACATTGCATTCTGTTAGGCGGTTACCCCAACGGAATTAATCCGCAATGTCTGGGCCTCATTAGCGTTGAACTCACTCGACATGGGATCACCTCCTTTCAATTGTTAACGA
>JANPGD010000056.1:0-19998 GCA_031423845.1 Hyphomicrobiales bacterium
GTAGCCCGCGAATATCAGGCAAAATATCTTCCATAATATCATTCACTTTGGCCATGGCAGCTTGCTTGTCTTCGACCAAATCCCATTTGCTCAAAGCCAAAACAATCGAGCGGCCTTCACGAGCAACAAGATCACACAGCGTTAAATCCTGCTTCTCAATATGAGCCGCTGCATCAACCAGAACCACAACGCAATCCGCATAGCGAATAGCGCGCATAGCATCAGTCACCGAAAGCTTTTCCAGTTTCTCTTTCACTTTGCCTTTACGGCGGATGCCTGCCGTGTCCCACAGCTTAATCTCGCGGTCTTTCCATTTCCAATCGCTTGAAATTGAATCGCGGGTAATGCCAGCTTCCGGCCCAGTCAGCATCCGGTCTTCACCAAGCATGGCGTTTACTAAGGTAGATTTTCCGGCATTAGGTTGGCCAATAATGGCAAGACGCAATTTGCGTTCTGGCTGGTCTGGCCCTTCATATTCAGGATCATAAGGAGCCGGCACAAAATCTTCGTCTTCTTCTTCAGTTTTGGTGCGCTCAGCATCGGCATCAATATAGGGCCGCACCACATCATAAATGTGTTCCATGCCTTCGCCATGCTCGCCAGAAATTGGCAGCGGTTGCCCAAAGCCTAGACGAAATGCTTCACCAACCGAATTGGCCACGGCCCGCGTTTCCGCTTTATTGGCAAGCACTGTGACAGGCTTACCAAGTTTACGAATACGCTCCGCAAATTTCTCATCAATGGGAGTAACCCCTGCGCGCGCGTCAATCACAAAGAAAATATGATCAGCAAGACGTGCAGCTTCTTCTGCTTGGTTGCTCATGCGGGCTTCAAGCGAGCCTTTTTTGGCATCGTCTAAACCGGCTGTGTCAAACACATCAAACTCGAGATCGCCGAGCTTACCAGCGCCCAAGCGACGGTCCCGCGTCACACCGGGTTGATCATCAACCAGCGCAATTTTTTGCCCAATCAAGCGATTGAACAACGTGGATTTTCCAACATTAGGCCGCCCAAGAATGGCGATAGTCACTGTCATTGCGGCGTCAAATCTGGACAGGTTGTGATTGTCGGATCACAAGGTTTTTCTTCTTGACCAGTCACAATGGGATCACGCGCCGTTTGCTGGTCGGGTGGAAGAATATCTTCGCGCTGTCCAGGCAATACCGTATCATTGGTCTGGCCGGTTATTTTCTTGATCGACGTGCAGCCACCAAGACCAACCAAGGCCGCCAACGAAATTATCAAAACCAAATGCCTCATCAAACTCACTCTCACTTCTTCGGCAAATTCGGGGCGATGAGTTGCACCAAAAGCTGCGCACGTTGGCGCATTGCAGCGGGTGCATCAACATCATCATACACCGCACGTAGATAACGGTCTGCCATGGTGAAATCTTTTATGCGATAGGCTGAGAGACCAAAAATCTCTCGCGCTTCATTGCGCCACACTTGGCCATCTTTATCAAAACGGCCGAGACGCACCAAAAGCTCATCCGGCGTTTTGCTATCAACCAACATATAGCCAGCACGAATGCGCGCCAAATCTGCCAGCGCAGTATCATTGGCGGCATCAGCGGCAAAAGCATCATAAGCGGCAATTGCTTTATCAAAGTCGCCTTTATCGGCAATCAGTTTTGCTTCCTGCAATTTTGCGAGTTGTGAATAGCCCACATGTTTAACAGCGGTAAAAGCGGCCATTGCATCATCAGGCTTGCCATCGGCAGCTTTCTTCACGGCATCAAAATATACAACACCCGCATCTTCCGATTGCTTCAACTGATAATATTTCCAACCTTGGAAACCAGCAACGGCGGCCACAGCAAGAATTGCTAGGCCCGTAAAATACTTGCCATAGCGACCCCACATTTTTTTATATTCTTCCGTGCGAACTTCCTCGTCCACTTCGCGGAAAATAGACTCATCGGTGTTAGACACACAATCTCTCCGTATTTCTTCAATCAGGCCGTAAAGCAGGGCCGCGGCCAAATCAAGGCATTTCAGGGCGTTGCTTCAGTTACCCTAAAGGCCCCCAGCAAGCCAGCATCGGCCCTTTCGGCCACCAAACTTTGCAAAACCCACAAACCGGTATTGTCGGCAACCAATGCCAGTTTGATTTTTGAAAGGCCTGGCACCACTGCAGTGTCACGCCATGGCGCATTTTCGGTGTGTTCCCCATCTGCTTCAATCACTTGCCAAACATGCCCATGAATATGCAAAGGTTGGGGAAATGCGGTGGTATTATCAACCACCAAAACAAGGGTTTCGCCCTTTTGCGCTTCGAACAACGTGGGACCGCCCACGCCTGCAATGCCATTAAAGGCCCAAGCCAAACCGTTTTCCAACAACCCGCGCATATCCAATTCGGCATCGCCCACTTTTGCAGATTTTAGGCCGCCTTTGGCTCCACCAGCAATAACAATCGGAATTTCTCGCGCCAATGTCATATCGCCTAACATTGAAAGGGGGTTGAGAGGGAGCATGAAGTTATCTGGAATCTCATGCGGCACTGGCTGTCCGACAGCATCCAGATACCCAATCTCGACAATGTCTTCAAACAAATCCAAAGCCACCACCACTTGCGCCTTCATATCGGAAAGCAATAGATCCGCGCGTTGGCCGGGCGCAAGTTTCAAGGCCTCCTGCCCCAAGGCTTTCAGCGGCACAGGCTGACCATCCAAAGCCATCACATAAACATCTGCACCCTTAAAAAGCACATTCATCTGGCGCACATTGGCTGCATTTAAAAGCCGCAACCGCGCTGGCCGTCCCAAATCAACTGGCACATGGGTTTTATAAGCCCCATTGAGGGTGAACCAGTTACCTAAACGTCCATCGCCTATGGCAGCGTTCAAATCACCAAATTTGCCCGCGGGATTGCCAGCATCATCAAGCATCCAATCGTCGAGGATTAGTGGCACATCAAAAAATTCTTGGGGTTGGGCCTCTTCCACAATCAACATTCCATAAAGCCCCATGTCGCGCTGTTCAGAAGCATGGAGCATCGGTCCAAACCAAAATGTGCCTGCATCTGGCGGCGTGAACAAAATCTCAACTTGGTTATCAGCACCATAGGGCACATTAATGGTCATAGCTTCGGCCTGCCCGCGCACCCCAAACCAATGCAGCCAAACCTCTTGATCAAGATTATTGATAAAGCGTCCGCGAAATTCCTGGCCCTGTTTGGCCCGCAAAACTGCAATTGGTTTTTCTTTTTGAAACCGCCACACCGGAGACTTGCCATTTCCTCTGCCGAGCAACTGCATTTCAGATTTTTCAGCCATAAGAACGGTGTAACCAGCATCTTCTTGCGCCAAACTCAGACGCGGGGCGAGCAAAGTACCTGCGGCGGCTGCGGCGAAAAATTTACGGCGATTCATGCCGCTCATCTTAGCAGAAGGCGTGACCAAATTGTGGTAAGTTAATCCTTCATTTCATAAGTATTTTCAGTGCCCGGAAATTTGCGTGAGCGAACATCTTCTGCATAAAGACTGATCGCCCCTTCAATCGCTTCTGCCACTTTGCCAAAAGCCTTTACAAAGCGCGGCACTTTTGGTGTGAGGCCTAGCATATCTTCCATCACCAAAATCTGGCCATCGCAGGCCGCTGATGCACCAATACCAATCGTAGGAATATCAATAGACTTGGTAATCTTCGCGGCCAGAGGTTCAGCCAAAGCTTCCAGCACAACAGAAAATGCACCCGCTTCCGTCACAGCCCGTGCATCATTCTCAATCGCTTGCCACTGCGCATGTTCGCGGCCCTGAGTTTTAAACCCGCCAAACACATTGATTGATTGTGGCGTGAGACCAATATGCGCCATCACCGGAATGCCGCGTTGGCTGAGAAACTGAACCGTCTCTGCCATACGCGCACCACCTTCAATTTTGATAGCGCCGCATTCGGTTTCTTTGATCACGCGCGCCGCATTGCGAAACGCCTGCGCTGGGCTTTCCTCATAGGAACCAAAGGGCATGTCCACAACAACCAGCGCTCGCCTTGCGCCGCGTGTCACAGCACGGCCATGCATAATCATCAATTCCAGGGGCACTGGCAAAGTCGTCTCAAACCCGTGCATCACCATACCCAGTGAATCACCGACCAGAAGAAAATCCACATACTTATCGGCAATTGCTGCGGTGTGAGCATGATAAGAGGTGAGCGACACAATCGGCTCCCCGCCTTTGCGAGCGCGAATATCAGGAGCGGTTATGCGTTTTTGAGTAGTATGAACAGACATATCATTTCACCAATTGAAAAACCGGAACACCAAAGAGAACAGAGTGAAGTTGCACCGTCAGTGCAAATAAGGCGGCACCACCTAGAACTGACAACACATTGTGGCCTTCGCGCACCTCAGACGGCACGAAATTTGGATGCGAATACCCGCGCCAAAACTGCCAGGAGAACAAAGCGACCAAAACGCCATACCCAATTGTGCCAATCGTCCCATGAGGTCCATAAATATGAGCGAGAGCTATAAAAGAAAAACCAAGTGCTAAAGGATGGCGCACGCTATTGCGCCATGAACCACGACACAAAAATACACCAACAAAAATGAACCCTATAGAACTCAAAACAAAGTGGATATAAAAACTCAAACTAAATTGCATTGCGCGCCCTCTGGCTCCTCTCATACAATGCATTTGCAACTTTAGCAAAATGCGCTGCGCTAAACTGTGTACTAACACAGAATCCCGTGTTAAGAGCCATGCGGATGGTTAAACAGCAGTCTAAAAATTGAAGAGAGACACACAATGAAACCAACACTTATTCTCGTCGGTGCCGACAAAGGTGGCGTCGGCAAAACTACAATTTCGCGCTCATTGTTGGATTATTTTGCGCGCAAAAATGTGTTGACCCGCGCCTTCGATACAGAAAACCCCCGCGGTTCGCTCAAGCGGTTCTATCCAACAGTTGCCGAAGTTGTTGATCTGGGAAATGTTGCCCATCAAATGCGCATTTTAGACACGATGGAATCGGCCAATGTGCCTGTGACTGTGGTTGATTTGAAAGCTGGCAATCTTTCTTATGCGCTTGATCTTTTTGAACGCATTGGCGTTCTTGAAGCGGCCCGCAGTGGTGTGTTCAATATGGGACTCATGCATGTGGTTGGACCCTCCATTGCATCGCTCGACGAAATTGGCGAAATTGCCAAATATCTTCAAGGCATTCAATATGTCGTGGCCCGCAATTCCATCAATGAAACTAATTTCTTTGAATGGGATGAATCAACTCACCGCAAATATTTCTCGGCCATTCCAAAGGCCCAAGAAATCAATGTGCCAAAACTGAATGAAATGGCTTACGAGCAAGTCGATGTGGCTGGTGTTACGTTTAAAGATTTCATCGACAATAAATCAGCCGATGGCACTCAAGGCAAATTCTCATTTGTTCTGCGTGGCTATGTGAAGAAATGGTGCTCTGAGATTGATGATGAATTCCAGCGTGTGCAAATGCTGCAAGACATAACCTCGGGCGGTCGTGCTCCAACTTTAGTTTAAGGGTATCATCACCCGTGGCCCACACCCCCACGGTCTACATCATTGCATCAGACCAAAACCGCAATGGCAAAACATTGTTGGCGCGACTTTTGGCTGACTACATTATGCTGGATGGGCGCGATCCCTTTATGATCGATACGGACTCTCCCGATGGCCCTTTGCGCAATTACTTTCCCGGCCGCACCGCCGTTGCTGATTTTGCTCAAATGCAAGGTCAAATGAAATTGTTCGACACCATCCTTGGATCGCCGGGGCGCGATTACGTAGTAGATTTATCCGCACGCCACTTGGAAGGGTTTTTCAAAGCCACCAGTGAACTCGATTTTTTCGCTGAGGTAAAAAGTGTTGGCTTTCGAGTCATTCTTTTTTTCATTGTTGATCGCTCGGTATCGTCTTTGAAATCGGCCCATACCCACGAGCACATCGCAGGTATTGATTTATTTGTGCCAGTCATCAACGAATTTATTGGCTCCAACTGGCTTAAAGCAGATGGTGCCATGTTCATCCCAGCACTGCCCCAAGCCCTCGCTTTTGCAATCAGTGATAAACGTTTTTCACTCCGAAGCTATGTGTTGGGCGAAATGCAGAACCTGCCCGAGGATTTGCGCCCCACTCTCACCAGCTTTATGTTTGACGTGTTGAGCAATTTTAGTAATCTAGAACCGCTCATCAGTCTGAAGTCTTTGAGAGATTGATCAGAGGCAAGCAAAACGTCACTCCCACTCGATCGTTCCTGGTGGCTTGCTTGTCACGTCATAAACCACGCGGTTGATGCCTTTCACTTCGTTAATTATTCTTGTGGCAGCACGCCCCAAGAAGTTCATATCGAATGGAAAGAAATCGGCGGTCATACCATCAACCGAAGTGACAGCTCGTAAAGCCAACACGCGGTCATAAGTGCGGCCATCGCCCATCACGCCGACTGTTTGCACCGGTAGCAACACAGAGAAGGCCTGCCAGATTTTATCATAAAGTCCGGCTTTGCGAATTTCATCTATGTAAATTGCATCAGCCTTTTGCAAAATGAGAAGTTTTTCACGCGTCACACCACCCGGCAAACGGATCGCCAAACCGGGACCAGGGAACGGATGACGGCCAACAAATTTCTCAGGTAAACCAAGCTCTTGGCCAAGTTTTCTCACTTCATCTTTGAAGAGTTCACGAAGCGGTTCTACCAACTTCATCTTCATGCGCTCAGGCAAACCACCAACATTGTGATGTGATTTAATCGTGACCGACGGCCCCCCCGTGAACGACACACTTTCAATCACATCAGGATACAAAGTGCCTTGCGCCAGAAAATCCGCACCACCGATTTTGACGGCCTCGCGCTCGAACACTTCAATGAATAGTCGACCAATCGTTTTGCGTTTGGTCTCAGGGTCAACCTCGCCTTCCAGCGCTGTAATAAATTCTTCCGAAGCATCCACATGCACTAACCGCAAATTATAATGTTCGCGGAACATCGAAACAACTTCGGCCCCTTCATTAAGACGCATCAAACCATGATCAACAAATACACAAGTGAGTTGATCGCCAATTGCTTCGTGAATGAGCAATGCAGCAACGGATGAATCAACACCACCTGAAAGCCCACACAGCACCCTGCCCGTGCCCACTTGGGCGCGTATGCGCTCCACAGCTTCGGCGCGAAATGCCGCCATAGTCCAATCGGCTTTGCAGCCTGCAATTTTCAAAACAAAATTCTGAAGCAGCTTTGCCCCATCCGGCGTGTGATGAACTTCGGGGTGGAACATGGTGGTGTAAATGCGCTGAGCTTCATCGGAGGCAATGGCAAAAGGCGCATTTTCTGAACTGGCTTTTACAGTAAAGCCCGTGGGAAGCTCAGTAACGCGGTCGCCGTGGCTCATCCAAACCTGATGCCGCTCGCCCACAGTCCATAAGCCATCGAACAAGGCACTTGGCGCCTTGATCTCAATATCAGCCCGGCCAAATTCCGCCGCATGACCCCCTTCAACCACACCGCCCAATTGCACGGCTGTAGTTTGCTGCCCATAACAAATCGCCATCACTGGAACGCCAGAATCAAACACAATTTGCGGGGCACGGGGCGAACCAGCACGCGTAACCGAATCTGGCCCGCCAGAAAGAATAACTGCCTTTGGCTGCATTCGCGCGAATGCGACCTCAGCACTTTGATAAGGCACCACCTCCGAATAAACCCCCATCTCCCGCACCCGCCGCGCGATGAGTTGTGTTACCTGAGACCCGAAATCGACAATGAGAATTTGATCATGCATGGCGGGCATTTAAGGGAGGAAGGCAGAGTCTGCAAGACTGAGTTGCCCCACATTTGCCAATTCACAAAAACCAGATGATAGTCGGGCCGCCAGCATGTCTGCAGCGGAGCTTCTAATGGATACCAAAGCCCAAATCGCCCATTTTAATGTAGCGCGTTTGCAACATCCACCCGGTGATGCGCGGGTAGCCGGGTTCATCGACAATGTGCCGAAGATAAACGCCATTGCTGAACGAAGCCCCGGCTTTGTGTGGCGCTTGGTGGACGAGAGCGCTGCGGTCGGTAATGGCATCGCCTATCAAGCTAACGACAAAGACATACGCTTAGCCATTTCATTGTCGCTATGGGCTTCGGTCGAGGATCTTTGGCATTTTGTGAACAAAACTGCCCATGGCAGTTTTCTGCGCCGCCGCGCTGACTGGTTTGAGAAATGGCCCGGGCCCAACTATGTCCTATGGCCACATGCTGGTTCAGAGCCACCAAGCCTAGATGAAGGTTGGGCGCGACTCCAGCGCTTAACCGATCAAGGCCCGCACAAAGACGCCTTTAATTTCAAATTTGCGATACCGGGCATTTAGCCCGTTGCCAAGTCCCAAATCAATTTCATGTTTAAAGCAATAATCACAGCCGCAATCACCGCTGCAACAAACGTCAACCAAGTGGGTGCAACTAAAGCCCCCATTTTGGCTTTGTCTCTCGTGAACATCACCAATGGCACAATGGCAAAGGGCAATTGGAAGGCCAGAATAACTTGGCTGAGAATGAGCAACGTGCCTGTGCCACTTGCACCATAATAAATCGTAACGGCAGCGGCAGGAACAATGGCCACCATGCGCGTAGCCAGTCTTCGCGCCCACGCCGGCAAGCGAATATTCAAAAACCCTTCCATCACAATTTGACCAGCCAGTGTGGCCGTGACTGTTGAATTTAATCCGCACGCCAAAAGCGAAATGGCAAAAAGTTTGGGTGCCAGCAATGAGCCAAGCAGCGGCGCCAACATGGCATGAGCATCGCCCAATTCTGCCACATCGGTGCGGCCAGTTTTATAAAAAGTGGCCGCCGCTAAAATTAGAATCGAAGCATTCACCAGCAACGCAAACATGAGCGCAATAGTTGAATCCCATGTGGCAAAACGCAAAGCTTCGCGCTTTTCAGGCAGGCTCTCACCATAATCGCGCGTTTGCACAATGCCGGAGTGCAAATAGAGATTATGCGGCATTACAGTTGCGCCAATAATACCAAGCGCCAGATAAAGCATTTGCGGGTTACGCACGATGTCAACTGTAGGCGCGAAGCCTTTAATCACACCAGCCCATTCCGGATTGGCCATGGCAACTTGAAAATAGAAGCACACAAAAATAACACCAAGTAGCGTCATTATAAAAGCCTCTACCCAACGAAAGCCCAGCTTTTGTAGCCACAAAATAATAAACACATCTAAAGCCGTAATTAAAACACCGATTTCAAGCGGAATGCCGAACAGTAAATTAAGCCCAATGGCTGTGCCCACAACTTCAGCAACGTCAGTGGCGATAATTGCAATTTCGGCAAAGGCCCACAGAATAAAGGCCACTGATTTTGGAAACGCATCGCGGCAAGCTTGCGCCAAATCACGGCCAGACCCGATCGCAAGTCGCGCGCATAGAGATTGAAGAATAATGGCCATGATGTTCGAGAGCAGCGCTACAAACAAAAGCGTGTAACCAAACTGGGCGCCACCAGCAATGGATGTAGCCCAATTGCCGGGGTCCATATAACCCACCGAAACCAGATAGCCAGGCCCAACAAAAGCCAAGGCCCGTTTGAAAAAACTGGAATTTGGATTGATCTTTACGGTGCGGAACACATCAATCAGCGATGCCTCGCCGCGTTCGCGGTTCCACCCCTTAGTCTGATTTACGAGTTCCATAAGAACAATCTCCATGTCAAAACTTAGCCTGTGCTAAATAATGTTTAGCATAGGCTAACTTATATGCAATAGGCTAATAACAGGAAAACTGATTGGAACGTTATGACACCAGCCCATAAAAAAGCGACGACAGCAAAGTTGCGTTCGGCTGCCTTTAAGCGCGTTCGCGCCGATCATTCGGCTGAGTTGGCGGGCGATTATGTTGAGATGATTGCCGATTTAATTGATGAGCGCGGTGAGGCCCGCTGCACAGATTTGGCGATGCGGCTGGGCGTTGCAAATGCCACTGTCGTAAAAACCTTAAAACGCCTGCAAGATCAGGGCCTCGTAACTCAGGAGCCTTATCGCGCCATATTCCTCACAGGCGACGGTTGGAAAATGGCCGAGGACGGCCGCCGCAAACACGTGATCGTCGAAAATTTCTTGCTGGCCTTAGGCGTGTCTGAAACCACCGCCCGCATTGATGCCGAAGGCATCGAACATCATGTCAGCGCCGAAACCCTCAAAGCCATGGCACGATTTGTCGTGCGGGCGCGCTAAACACTTTTCTGCATAACCGCCACGAAGAAACCATCCGTGCCATGCTGCGCAGGGGTCAACAACAAAGTATTAGCCGAACCATCAGCAGATTTTGGCACTTCGCCACCAATGGTGTGTTTCCATTGCTCAGTGTACGGAATAATTTTGAAATTCTTATGTTTGGCTAAGAATGATTTCACCTGTGTGGTGTTTTCTTCCGGTAATACCGAACAGGTGATATAAACTAAACGCCCGCCAGATTTCACAAGGGCAGCACCCTGCTCCAACACATCACGTTGATCTTTTTGGCGCTGCTCAAGTTGCTTCAACTGCAATCGCCACTTTGCGTCGGGTTTCCTGCGCCACGCGCCGGAGCCTGAACATGGCGCATCAATTAACACGCAATCAAACCCACCCATATCTTTCAACTTGTCGCCTTCATCAGCGGCCACAACTTCAATGCAGGTAGCCCCCGACCGATTAATGCGGTCAAATATGGGGCGCAAACGATGCTTGTCTTGATCATGGGCCACAAGGCGACCCTGATTTTTCATCAATGCTGCCAGCGCAAGAGTTTTTCCACCAGCACCAGCACAAAGATCAATCACTTGCTCGCCCGGCTGAACACCCGATAATGCAGCAGCAATTTGAGAAGCAGAATCTTGCACTTCAAACCAGCCCATGCCATGTGCAGGTTCAACTTCCACATTGATATTGCGCGTGTCACCACCCGGTTGTTCAATGCGAACTGACAGTGGCGAAAGCGGACCAGCTTTTGCACCATGTTTGGCAAAAGCTTCGAGCAACTGTGCACGCGATGCTTTCAAACTGTTCACGCGCAAATCAATCGGTGCACGCTGAGCCAAGGCCGCGCCTTCTTCCGCGACGCGATCACCGAACACTTCGGTCAAAGACGGCAACAACCATTCCGGAAAATCGCCGCGAGTATGCGCGGGCAAATCATCCCGCAAGTCACGCTCTAACGCCGTCTTTTCTTTAGCGGTTAAAACACCGGGGCCAAATTGCTCCGTACACAGAGTTTCAATTTCAGCAGCCGGCATGTTCCACACATCACGAAGCGCACCTAAAACCAAAGCGCGAGGGCGCCCGTCCCCCATACGTGACGCAGCCGTTTCACGGCGACGCAAAACATCATAGACCATCGTCCCAATCGCATGTCGATCTGTCGAGCCCGCAAAGCGGTGGCTCTTGCCCCAATCCTTTAAGGCTTCAGAGGCGGGGCGATGTTGAGTGAACACATCGGTGAGAATTTCAATTGCCGCAGCAACGCGGCCAGCCATACGCATAAATTATCCAATCACAAAAAGTCGAATTGCAAACCACGCCCACATTGACATAACGCAAGCAACCGAAACTAAAAACATGCGAGAACGTAAAGGAACATTGTTGGAACCCGTGTGCACCATGCTGTGTAAAACCCGTGCTACAAGAAATCCCCACGATAAGCCAATGCAAATCCAATCGGGCTTAACGGTGACAATAATCAACCCGCACACCGCATACCAAAGCATCGGCATTTGAAACTGATTGTCAAAATTATTGCCGAGCTTGCGCACTTCGTCAGGCCATGCATCACTATTTAACGCTATGGCTTTCAACTTTATCTGGCGGCTGACCACAGTTTTAATCCGCGCCCGCAAGGATATTCCGCCCACCACTAAAATCAGCAGCACATGCAAAAACAAGGGCAGCAACAACCACTTTTCAAGTGTCATATCAGCCCATCCGTTGATAATTCGGCGCCTCACGCGTCAACATCACATCATGCACATGGCTTTCACGAAGCCCAGCATTGGTAATACGCACAAACTGCACCTTGGATTGAAGCTCTGAAATTGTAGCCGCACCCACATATCCCATCGAAGCCCGAAGCCCGCCAACCATCTGGTGCAGCACAGCAGCAACCGAACCCTTATGTGGCACTTGGCCTTCAATGCCTTCTGGCACCAACTTCAATTTATCATTCACATCTTGCTGGAAATAACGATCCGCTGATCCTCGCGCCATGGCCCCAACCGAGCCCATGCCGCGATAAGATTTGTAGGACCGACCATCATAAAGATAAATCTCGCCGGGGCTTTCATCCGTGCCTGCCAGCATCGATCCCATCATCACAACGGATGCACCACCAGCCAGAGCTTTGGCCAAATCACCGGAAAGCTTAACGCCACCATCGCCGATAATTGGAATGCCCTGCTTGGCCCCTTCTTCGGCGCATTCGATGATCGCAGAGAACTGCGGCACACCCACGCCAGCCACAACGCGCGTGGTGCAAATGGAACCGGGGCCAATGCCCACTTTCACGCAATCCGCACCCGCACCGATCAGCGCTTTTACTGCTTCTGATGTGGCCACATTGCCGCCGATGATTTGCACTTTGTTGGAAATTTTCTTAATGCGTTCAACTTGATTAAGAACATGAATCGAATGGCCATGGGCCGTATCCACCACCAGCACGTCAACACCCGCATCAATCAATTGCTCAGCGCGCGCAAACCCAGCATCGCCTGTGCCGGTGGCCGCGGCCACGAGCAAACGCTCATGCTCATCTTTCGACGCAAACGGATGATCCGCCGCCTTCTCCATATCATTGACAGTGATCAAGCCTTCGCACTTGAAATCATCGCCAACAACAATCAGTTTTTCAATGCGATGCTTATGCAATAATCGTCGCGCTTCAACACGGTCCACACCGGCTTTCACGGTTACTAAATCACGCGTCATAAGCTCGGCCACTTTGGCATTAAGATCGGTTGCAAAGCGCACATCGCGATTAGTGATAATGCCACAGAGCTTGCCAAATTCATCAACAACCGGAATGCCGGAAATTTTATGCCGCGCCTTAAGCTGCATCAAATCACCCAGTGTGGCATCGGGCGCAATTGTGATGGGGTTCACCACCATGCCGCTTTCAAAGCGCTTCACTTGCCGTACATGCTCAGCTTGAACATCGGGTGTGAGGTTTTTGTGAATCACACCCAAGCCCCCAGCCTGCGCCATCGCAATGGCCATCGGCGCTTCAGTCACCGTGTCCATCGCTGCAGAGATAATCGGAATTGAAAGCGAAATCGCTTTGGTCAGCCGCGTGGCCGTTGAAACGTCGACAGGTAAAACTGAAGAAGCGCCCGGCTTCATCAGCACATCATCAAAGGTTAAATATTCCGGAAACAGATGAGCCATAGCTAACCTCGCAAAACAAAGGAAAAGAGGAGTTGGCGCACGCCCTTAACATTCATATGAGGCCGAGGGCAAGGGGTTAGATGTGCAACAGCCATGCGAAGATCGTCATAGCCGCAGGCACCGCTTGGATAAATAAAATCCGCTTATTTGCTGTCGCCGCGCCATAAATGCCAGCCACCACCACGCAGCCCAAGAAAAACAGCACCGTCGCCCGCCCCGCATCACCCATCCATAGGCTCCAAATCAGGCCAGCCGCTAGAAATCCATTATATAGGCCCTGATTGGCCGCGAGCGTTTTGCTCGCTTTGGCAAACTCAGGCGAAGTTCCGAATGCAGCCCGTGCCCGCGGTGTTTCCCAAAGGAACAATTCCAAAATTAAAATGTAGAAATGCAGTCCGGCAACCAAAACCGTGAGGACTAACGCAATCATTCTTCTCCACCCCTAAACCCCGTGGCCAGCATAAACAGCTCGGCTGAATCGTCCCTGCTCGACATTGGCTTCACATGGCGCACAGTGCGAAAGTCTTTTTTTAGGCTGGTGAGCAATGCGCCTTCAGTGCCGCCGCGCAGAACCTTAGCGAGGTAGGTGCCCCCGGGTTTCAAAATTGATTTCGCAAAAACATAACCCGTTTCAACCAAGGCAATGATGTTGATGTGATCGGTCTGCTTATGCCCCGTCGCATGGGTTGCCATATCAGACAACACGCAATCGGCTTGCTCACCACCGAGCGCTGCTATCAAAACCGCTGGTGCGTCCTCATCATAAAAATCTTTCTTGAAAATCGTCACTGATGGAATGGGGTCCATCGAATGCATGTCGATGGCCACCACTTTGCCCTTGCCTTCTTCAGCCTTCACGCGCTTGGAAGCCACCTGACACCAGCCGCCGGGGGCTGCACCCAAATCCACAACACGGTAACCGGGCTTCAAGATTTCATATTTATCGTCAATCTCAATCAGCTTGAAAGCCGAGCGTGAACGATAGCCAAGCTTCTTGGCTTCATGCACGTAAGGGTCATTCAACTGGCGTTCGAGCCAGATTTTTTGCGAAACAGTTTTGCTCTTGCTGGTTTTCACCCGCACCTTAAGGCTGTTGCCGCTGGGCTTTGATCCACTGCCGGGTCTGCTCATTGTCGCCGTCCCATCAATCCGTCTTTCATCATCATTTGCATTAAAATTCCTTCGCGCAGTCCACGGTCAGCCACGCGGATGCGTTGCGCTGGAAATGCCATTCGTATTTCTTCAAGTATAGCACAGCCTGCCAAAACCAGATCAGCCCGTTCGCGGCCAATGCAGCCATTCTGGGTGCGTTCTTCATAAGTCATGGCCAAAAGTTGAGCTGTCACCGCCCCAGCCCCTTCACTATCCAGCCAACTGCCATCCACTTTTGACCGATCATAATGCCGAAGGCCAAGATGAACGCCAGCAATTGTCGTCACCGTACCAGAGGTTCCTAGTAAATGCGATGGAACCAAAGCGCCACCAGTTTTGGCTGAAACCTCGGCCACAAAAGGTTGCAACAAAACTTTCACATGAGCCCGCATGGCGGCAAAAGTTTCCGGTGAAACATCCCGTCCACCATCTAATCGCTCCGAGAGTGTCACCACTCCAGCAGCCAGTGATGTCCACGCATGAAGTGCAAACCCTGCCCCTTTGCGCTGCATCCACATCACTTCCGTAGAACCGCCACCAATATCGAAAATCACCGCACTTTCGGCTTCACCGTCTATAAGCGGCTCTGCACCGGAAGCAGCAAGGCGCGCTTCTGTCTCGCGGTCAATAATCTCTAGCACCAACCCGGTTTCTTCTGTCACGCGCGAAATAAACTCAGCACCATTGGTGGCCAGCCGACAGGCTTCCGTGGCAATTAACCGGCGCGGCCCCACTTTATGCCACATCAATTTGTTGGAACATACGCGCAAAGCTTCAATGGTACGGCGCATCGCGGCTTCGCTCAGCGAGCCGGAAATACCCAAGCCTTCACCCAGCCTAACAATGCGTGAAAACGCATCCACAACCGCCAAACCATGCGGTGACGGGCGTGCAATCAACAACCGACAGTTATTGGTGCCCAAATCGAGCGCGCCATAAGGAGCCTCAGCAGCACCAGTGGAATCCCCCCGGCGTTGTCGATTGGCACCCTTGCCAGCGCGGCCTTTGCGGGGTTTTACCCCGTCATTGGTCGCGTCCACGATACTTTTCCTTTTGAATGACGCCAGCTCAACAGTGCCAAAACACCGGATCCAAACACCATTCCCAAACATTACGTTACCCCCACTCTAACAGGTTCGAAGGCCCCGTAAAGAAATATGACGTGTGCGGAATTGTTAGGGTCGTTGTTAACCTAGAATTGATCATATTGGCCTTAAACCAAGCCCTTAGGTTAGGGGCGACATGCGTACGTTTGGCAAAACATGGTTTAAAGAAGGGTCATTGATCTCCGATTACGGTGACAATTTCGGCCAAGGTGTGCGCCAGCAGAAGCAAGCCATCGCGCTGGAAGCGGCTAAAGTCGATGCCGAACTTGCGTCCAAAGCCAAATCCGAATTCATTGCCAACATGAGCCATGAGCTTCGAACCCCGCTCAATGCCATCATCGGTTTTTCCGATATGATATCGACCAAAACCGTTACCCATCCTGACAAAGTGGTGCAATACGCCGCCTACATTCAACAGGCGGCTGAACATCTTTTGGCTTTGATCAATGGCATTCTGGATGTTTCAAAAATTCAGGCTGGTAAACTGAGTGTCGAACCAGAGCCCATTTTGCTCGAAACCGTGCTGAACCCTTGCCTTCTCATCACCGATGCCAAGGCTAAAGAAAAGAACATTAACATTGAATCGCATGTCAACGACCGCTTGCCGATGCTTCTGGCCGATCCACTGCGCTTGAAACAAATTCTTATCAATCTCCTCAGCAACGCCACCAAATTTACGCCCGAATGGGGCCGCGTTCGCGTGGACGCCAATGTGATGTCTGAAGATTTTGCTTCGATCACCGTCACCGACACTGGGCCTGGCATGTCTCTCGATGAAATCGACACAGCCATGAGCCCCTTTGGCCAAGTTGAATCTGGTTTTAATAAACGCCACGAAGGCACAGGCCTTGGGCTTCCCATTGCTTACGCGTTGGCGCGTTTGCACGGCGGCGACTTAACTATCAATTCCACTAAGGGTGCGGGCACGCGCGTCACGCTACTCATTCCCTTGGCAACCACAACTAAACTTCCAATCTTCACAAATGCAGCGACCACGACGAGTTTCCAGTAAAGGTTACCCCCAATGACGACGGCCCTCTTAGACCCAGTTGCAAAAGACTTTCGCACTAATATTACAGTCGAAGGTGCTGAACGCATGGGCCGCATTGTGGCGGTGACGGGCGCCCACGCGATTATTTTGCTCGATGCCGTTGACGGCAGTTTTGATTCCACCCAACGTGGTGCTGAAATTGGCACCCTGATGAAGGTGGAGACTGTTGGCTCCATCACTCTGGCGCTCATTTCGGCCTTAAGCTCCCCTATGCCGACGCACAGTTCGACTGAAAAAGAACTGCGCATTGTGGAAGTGGAGTTTATTGGCGAACTTCCAAAAGATGACGATGGTCATGCCAGATCTTTCCGTCGCGGCGTTTCCAATTATCCGTCTTTAGGTGATCTGGTTTACCGCGCCAACCGCACCGAGTTGGCCATGGCCTATGCCTGTGACGCAGAAACCGCGGTTCGCGTTGGCCATATTCAACAAGACCCAACTATTCCGGCCATGATCAAAGTGGATGAAATGTTGGGCAAGCATTTCGCCATTCTTGGCACCACTGGCACCGGCAAGTCCTGCACCGTCGCCCTCATCCTGCGCCGCATTCTCGATAAAAATCCGCAAGCCCATATTTTGCTGCTCGATGTGCACCGTGAATATGCGCAGTCTTTCAAAGGTATGTCGGAAATTATCACGCCTGATAATATGGCACTTCCTTTCTGGCTGTTGAACTTCGATGAAGCCGTTGAAATTCTCATTGGTCAACATGCAGGCCGTGATACCGACGTTGAAGTTTTGCGCGAAATCATTCCCATCGCCAAGGCCCGCTATATGGGCAACCAACGCCGCGACAAAAACGGGGTTTCAGCACGGGGCCGTGATACACTCGTCGACAATAATATCGGCGTCGATACGCCAATCCCCTACCGCACGTCCGATCTAACAGGTGTGCTCGAAGAGTATATCGGCAAGCTCGAATTGCGTGGTGAACTCGCACCCTATAAGCGCATCAAAGCCCGCATTGAAGCCATCTCACGTGATCCGCGTTATGCATTCATGTTTGGCTCTCTCACGGTGCAAGATAACATGGCGCAAGTGCTGGCCCGCCTGTTCCGCATTCCAGTAAATGGTAAACCAATTGCAATTTTAGAGCTGGGTGGCCTTCCTTCAGAAATAATCAACGTGGTCGTCTCCGTGCTTGCTCGTTTAGCATTTGATTTTGGCGTGTGGAGTGCCGGCAAAGTGCCCATCACCTTCGTGTGCGAAGAAGCCCATCGCTATGTGCCAAATGATAAAACCACTGGCTTTGAACCCACCAAACGCGCCATTTCACGCATTGCTAAAGAAGGCCGTAAATATGGCGTGTCGCTATGCATTGTAACCCAGCGCCCCGCCGAACTGGACCCCACTATCCTTTCACAGTGCAACACCATTTTCTCAATGCGCCTCACCAACGAGCGCGATCAAGAAATTCTGCGCGCGGGTATTTCTGATGCTGCCGCCAGCTTGCTCGAATTCATGCCCACCATGGGTGCGGGCGAAGCCATAACCTTCGGCGAAGGTGTGGCCCTGCCAACGCGCATTAAGTTTGATCTGTTGCCCGCTAACGAATTGCCACGCAGTAACACGGCCAGCTTCACCAAAAATTGGGCGAAAGACCTGCCCGACGACACATTCCTGCACGAAGTGGTCAGCCGCTGGCGTGCGCAAACTTATAATCCTGATAGTGCTGGCTATTCGATCGACGAAACCGCTGCAACGGCCGATGTGGCCACAGCGCCAGACACTTCTGCACCAGCACAAGCCGCTCCGGCTGCTCGCCCCACAATCAGACGCGACAGCTTTATGAACCCTCAATCCGGAATGGCCACCTCGCAACCACAGGCCCAACCCCAACCCGCAGGCTTCAGCCGCATGGCACCCATCCCTGTAGTCCCGGTTGCACCACTACCAGCCGCCCAACCGGCGGCTCAACCCAGCTTGGCGAGCTTGATCAAACAGTTTAGAAGCTAGCGCTTGCCAGCATAGTGTCTCACCGCTATCACACCTCTAAATCCCGCTTGGGGGATCGGCTAACGGTAGGCCCTCAGACTCTGACTCTGATTGTCTAGGTTCGAATCCTAGTCCCCCAGCCAATGATTTCGGTATTATGGCGCAAGTGCCACAAGCGATTTAGAGCCGAGACACCACATTCCCCCAAGGGGGTGTGAATGATGGGTTGGCTTATTGCATTGGTCATGTGGATTTCAGTAGGGACTGGAGTCGTTCCCGTCTTCGCACATGGTGAAAGCGTCAGAATCTTCCAACCCTTCGGGGTTGACGTGAAGCTTGAAATTGAAATTCGTCAACCGCCGCTTGTTGAAAACGTCAACATATTCGATTGTGCCAGAAACATACATTTCAAAGAGATTGCTGTTCAAAGCCTCCCTCAAACCCCCTATATGGTCGAGCGAAAAGAAACCGCTGAACTCTGCATCTTGCTGTGGCCCAAGCTCAAATCCTTTCCTATGAGTATCATTAACATTCTTTTTTTTGAATGGGCCTCCGAAGCCAAAAGCGACCTCAAGATTGCAGACGACAAAACGCGCAAGTGTTTGGCCAAAGTTCATAAATTTAACGTTCACTGTGGGGGTGTAGCCATCGGAGACGTGTTCAATTTTCACACGAACAACATGAACGTAAGCCCTCAATTGTTTTTCAGTAGTCACTTGCCCGTCTCTAAATATGCTTTGAGTGACGATCCAAAGGCCTACCGTGGAGACAGCCAAAACAAGTGTAAAAAGGGCCAATACACCAGTAAAGAAGGCAACAGGATCATCCGTTGTCCTTACCCAAAAGGATTCGCTATCTGGCTCTTTATTTGGAGTGCTGGCTTGGGAGTCTTGTTTGCTTTGATAGTTGGCTTGGCTGTGCCTCAATTCATTTGGTGGATAAAATACAGACGAAACAAAACTTCCACCAATCGCAAACCCCATGATGAGGGCAAATAGAGGCCAAACATACCAGCGCATTAGAGTGGAACCCCAGCCGTTAAATATCCTCCAACCTTATGCCTTCAACCTCTAAGGCTACAAGAGCCGCAATGAAGAAAGTTGCAGCGAAAGTTCCACGGCTCAACTTGTTTGCAATTGAAGCCTCAGTTTCAGCAATGCCGTGTTTTTTGAGGCGTTCGGCCAATTCCTGATAACTCACATCGGCGCGTTTGAGTTCGCTTTTCAGGAGGCGCTTTGAGCGTTCTTCCCATGTGAGTGTCTTATTTTCTGGTTTGTTGATCATATTTCTATCATATATGATATTTTCATATTGACAAGAGCATGTGCATATCATATCTAATATGACAGAAGGGTGTCATAAACG
>JANPGD010000057.1:0-30972 GCA_031423845.1 Hyphomicrobiales bacterium
CGTTCAACGCCGAATAATAAATTCTCTCCCACAGTGAGGTGCGGAAACAAAAGATCATCTTGGAACAAGCGCCCAATGCGGCGCTGCTCTGGCCGCAACGCGCTTAAATCTCGACCATTGAGGATAACTTTACCAACACCATAAAGAGGCGAGGGCAAATCCCCAGCAACGGCCGAAAGCAAAGTAGTCTTTCCACTGCCGCTAGCCCCCATCACGGTGGCAATTTCGCCGGCCGCAATCGTTAACGAAAGCATTTCAAAAATGCGATCATCACCAACATAAGCGGAGATGTTTTCGAGAACTAAACTCATGCCTTGCTCCACCGCGACTTGCCGAAATAGGCCGCCGCCACAAAAGCCAAAAGCGGTGGCACCATTAACAGCAAAGTAAAGGCCGCCGTGAGCGGTCGATTGGTTCCAGATGTCAGCGTCACAGCCTCCATGGGCAAGGTTGAATAGCGCCCTGCCGCAATGAGCTGAGCCGGAACATATTGGCCAAAACTCACCGCAAAGCCAATGGCACTGGCCGCTAGAATTGGAGCTTTGAGGAGTGGAAATTTTATCATCCAAAGAAAGCGTGGAAAACTGGCGAGCAGCCCAAAAGCTGAAGCCCGCCAACAGGAATCAAAACTGCGGTAAGGTCCAACGAGAACAATGAACATGTAGGCCGTAACAGGAACCAGATGAGCGATGAATAATCCGAAGGTAGTGCCTGTGATTCCGAGCTGCAAAAACGCGCGGTATTGACCCAAGGCTAACAAGATTGCGGGAACGCCTAAGGCAACAGCACTGAGCACAGTGACCAATCGATCGCGGGTTTGAGGTTGGCTTTCCATCCAGCCGATGACCAATGCCAGTGCTGTGATGGTTGTTAAAATAGCGAGGATGAGACTAGTTATGAGGGCCCATGGATTATCCCCAATGCGCGACCACGCTGCAATGCTCAACGTCTCCGGCCATAGATTTGGAAATGGCCAGAGAGGAGCAAAAGAGAGAAGCAGAAGTATCGCTGTTATGAAGATGTAGAGAAAGATGAGCAAAATAAACTTCACTTTGGAAAGTGTAACTAGGGACCTCATCCGCCCCTTCCGTGCACCTTCTCCAAAGGAGAAGGGTGGTGGTTGAATTTGCCCTTCTCCTCTGGAAAAGGTGCCCGAAGGGCGGATGAGGTCCCTTGGTCCAGGTCCCCACGTCAACCATTCGCGCTGCGAAAAAACAACCTTCGCGACAAGCCAAACCATCATCGCCACCATTGCAATCATCAAAGTTAAAAACACAGACCCCACACTGCCGCGCGCGTTGCTGGTAACAATTGCATCATTGATATCTACCCACACGACCACTGCTAAAGTTGGCGGCTGTGTGGGGCCGATGACCAAAGCCATATCCACCACCGTGGCGGCATAGGTAAAGACCACCAGCAATGGCCACACCAACTTTGGCAAAAGCTGCGGCAAATAAATATGCAGCCACACCGATGCCGTGCTGTGCCCCAAGCTCAGGCCCACAGCACGCTGGCCCGCAAAACTGTGGCACACATCGATACGGTTGAGAATGCTGATCAAAATCCACATCAGAAACGGGGTTTCTTTTAAAACCAAAGCCGCGATCAATGACAGGCCGTAAGGATCGTGATTGGTTATCCAAGTGGGTGGTTCAGTCCAACTGGTGAAAACGGCAAAGACACGTGCCAAGAGTCCAGATGGCATAATCAGAAATGAAAGCCCAATTGCTACAGCCACATGCGGAACTGCGAGCATCGCTCCAGTCGGCAGCGAAAGTCGTTGCCACCATGCGCTTTGATAAAGGCCCCCAACGAGGAACACGGCAAATAGCAAAGACAAAGCGGCGCTTGTGAGTCCTGTGAAGATTGAAAGACCTAGAGCAGGCCACAGCTGCGGATGCGCAAAAAGCAATTGCCACGCCTGAATGTCAAAAACACCGCTCAATGCAAACAGCAGGCTTGCAATCAGCGGGAATGCAAAGAGCAGCGCCAGCGGCGCACTCAATGCTCGTTTCTTGACAGTTGCACTCATCCTTTGCCGTAATGATCCAACCAAGTGGATTCAATCAGCGGCACGAAGCTGCCATGTGGTTCTAAAATGGCGGGGCCGGGGAATATCACGCTGCCCGGTGCCGGAAGGCTCGCAAATTGTTGGGCATCCTCGCCCGATAATTTCGTCAGATCCAAAACTGTAGGATCACCCCAGATTTTCAAATCATTCTTGCGGGCTTGCGCCTCAGCAGAGAGCAGAAAGTTCGCCACCACTTGCGCTGCCGCTTTAGCTTTTGCATTGGTGGGGATGGCCACAAAATGTGAATTGCCAATGGTGCCTGCTGCATGTTGCCAAGCGATTGTAGTCTTTGGCAGAGTACCAGCAGCCACCAAATTAGCAGGCTCATTGGGATTGAACGTCAGGCCTATAAGCAACTCACCATCCGCGACCATCTGCGTGATCTCAGCTTGTGATTTTGGGTATTGCTTACCTTCGCGCCACAGCGAAGGACGCAGTTCATCAAGGAAAACCAGCCACGGTTTGGCAACTTCGGCAAAGACATCTTTATCAATAGGTTTGGCAAAAATGCTGCGATCGGTTGCTAATTCTACCATGGCTTGCTTCAAAAATGTTGTGCCATGAAAATCAGGGGGTGCGGGATAAGTGACACGTCCCGGATTAGCTTTAGCAAAGGCTGCCAACTCCATCATGCTTTTTGGCGGGTTGGAAATCTTTGCGCCATCACCAAAGAATGTGAACTGCGCCATGCCCCATGGACTTTCGAGACCGTCCACACTCTCGGTGAAATCTTGTAGCGTGGTGGGTTTACCCACTGTATCGACGAATGCGAAATTCGGAAGCGCTTGCGTAAACGGACCGAACAATAATTTCTCTACTTTCATGGTGCGAAAATTTTCACCATTGATCCAGACCAGATCAACTGAACCATCAGTTTTTCCAGAATTCACTTCGTCGCGCACACGTTTGACCACTTCAGCAGTATCGGTAATTTTCACATGGGTGAGCGTCACACCATAGCGCTCCTTCAACTGCTCACCTGCCCAAGCAATATAGGCGTTGATATTATCAGCCCCAGCCCAAGCATTAAAATAAACTTCTTGGCCTTTTGCCTCGGTTTCAATAGCGCTCCAATCAGCAGCAAATGCCATGTTTGGAAGAAATGGAGCAAGAGCGGCGAAGCGGAGCAATGAGCGGCGATTGAGCAAAATAAATGTTCCTTTTTTTCGTTATGCAAATCCAGCGCATCAAACGCTAATCAGATTCGCGTGATCAGCCGTAATTGTTAAGCATGGCATGTTGCAGCAGGATGATGGTCTTAGCATCGACGATTTCGCCGGTGGCAATCATGGCATAAGCTTCAGCCAAAGACATTTCTAAAATCTCGATGTCCTCATCTTCATCCACCACACCACCACCAACTTCAATACGATCGCCCGCACTATAAGTGGCCAAAAACATGCTAATTCGCTCCGACACTGCACCGGGACTGGAGAAACAATCGCCAGTGTGGGTGATGTTGTGAACCCGCGTTCCTAATTCCTCCAAAGCCTCGCGTCTGGCGCATTCAGGTGGATCATCGGCATCAAGAAGGCCAGCACAAGTTTCAATCAACCAACCATCATGCCCAGTGGAGGCCGCCCCGGCCCGCCACTGCCGCACCAACAAACAAAGCCCGCGGGAGCGATCAACGGGTAAAATAGTGGCCCCATGGCCATGATCAGCCACTTCGCGCAGCAGTTCAACAGCTCGGCCATCCCACCTTGTGCCGCTTACTTTCAATTGTGATAGCGAAGACCAGCCTTTGGCCATGATTGTGCTGGATATGATTCTGTATGTACTTTTTATCATAACGCAGTCGTAGCCTTGCCAAGCTGTTGAGACAATCTTAACCTTATCGCGGCACTTAATTGCAGACTGGTGGGAAATTTTTAATGACTAAAATAGTGAAAGCACGAAGACATGTGGCCTCCACACTTGTGGCCTTGGCCTGTGTTGGGGTTGCGGCTGGCGTTTTGTGGTCGGTGTTTGGAAAAAATCATAGCACAGCGGCAACATCTGCTGTGGCCATTGGCGATGATACAACGGCTTCCCTTTCAAAAGCCGTGGGCCAGCTGGGTCCATCTGGGCTTCCCATCCCACGCTTTGTTTCCCTCAAAGCTGAAAAAGTGAATGTGCGCAAAGGCCCGTCCAGTGACCATCCGGTCGCTTGGGTGTTTCAGGGCAAAGGCCTGCCGGGTGAGATCATCGCCGAGTTTGAAACCTACCGCCGCATCAGAGACAGCGATGGCACTGAAGGTTGGATTTTGCAAAACATGCTGGCCGGCAAACGCACCGCCGTTGTGGCCCCATGGCGTAAAGATCAAATGGCTGCGCTTCATGCCGACGCCACAGAAAACAGTGGCATTGTCGCAAACCTCGCATCCGGCGCGATGGCTGATATTAAATCCTGTGATGGCAACTGGTGCAAAATCACCGTGAATGATTATTCCGGCTACGTGGAGCAATCCATGCTGTGGGGTGCTTATCCGGGTGAAGTGGTGAATTGAAGTAGGGGAAAGCGCGCCGTTGTTTCGCTGGCACAATCTTGCCAAATGTGTTAACACTTAACCGTCCTGGGGGCTTTGTCTCAAAGGAGGCCGAAATGGCTCATACCGAGTGGATGATACGCGGTCCAGAGATCGCATCTTGTAATTGTTCTTATGGATGTCCTTGCCAGTTTAACGCCCTGCCCACTGATGGCACCTGTCGCGCTGCGGTTGGCATGCAAATCGAAAAAGGCCATTATGGCAAGGTGAAACTTGATGGTTTACGGTGGGCTGCAACGGCCGCTTGGCCCGCTGCAATCCATATGGGCCATGGTGAAATATTGCCCATCGTCGATGAACGCGCCACACCGGAACAACGCGAAGCTTTGCTCAAAATCATGTCGGGCCAAGACACCGAACCGGGAGCCACTTTTTTCCAAGTGTTCATTTCGATGTGCGATAAAGTTCATGACCCGATGTTCAAGGCGATTGATTTCTCAGTGGATATGAAAAGCTGTACGGGGCATCTCAGCGTGCCGGGTGTGGTTGATGTTAAAACTGAAGCCATTCGCAACCCGATCACCAATAAACCGCACCATGCTCGCGTGTCTTTGCGTCAAGGGTTTGAATATAGCGAAGCCGAATATGCTAGCGGCACAATCACATCCAAAGGGCCTATAAAGCTGGAGACCAAAGGTCGCCATGCCCATCTGGCCATGCTGCACCTTACGGGTCAGGGTATTGTTCATTAAAATCAACTGAACCGTAATCATGGCATCGGTTGTTGAATTTTCGGCGAAGAACGAACGTTGGATCGTGTTGGCGGGGCTTGGCTCAGTGGTGGCCACGGGACTCGTTTCCACGATACATTTCGGCGACACCTTGATGATGACCACCATGATGGGAAAGGCCACTGGTTTGGCTTATCCGGTCATGGTGTTTCTCATGTGGTGGACGATGATGATGGCGATGATGCTGCCCTCTGCAGCACCTGCTATTCTCACTTATGCTGCCGTCAGCAGAAAATTGTCAGCACCCAGCAATACAACAGCACTGCTTGCAACTTTCGTTGCAGGCTATTTGGCTATCTGGACTAGCTTTGCGCTGATTGCCGCGCTGTTACAGGTTCTGCTCGCCACCAAAATTCAACTCTCAATGATGATGGCTGTGGTCAGCGCCGAAATCGGGGGCTTGCTGCTGGTGGCGGCTGGCCTTTATCAAATGTCGCCTCTTAAGGCGGCCTGCTTGCGGAAATGTCAGTCACCTCTCATGTATTTTGCTCGCCATTGGCAAAAGGGCCTCACAGGTGCACTGCGCTTGGGGCTATCACATGGGCTATATTGCGCGGGGTGCTGCTGGGTATTAATGGGACTGCTATTTTACGGCGGTGTGATGGAACTGCGGTGGATTGTGGGGCTAGCACTTTATGTTGCGGCAGAAAAACTGATCCCTGCTGGCAATTGGCTCAGTCGATTCTCAGGGTTTATTCTCATTGGTTGGGGCTTGGCGACAATGATTTGGAAGGCAAACTTCTAACCGGATCACATCAAAACAGGCCGTAAATGTTTTATGCGTGCGAGGATAAAAACGCTGCCCAATGATAGCAAAAACACCACGCAGGTCGTCAGCGGAATGCCGATCAGGGGTCCGAAACTAAATCCTGAAATTTCGAACTTTCCTAAGGCCATTACCCAAAGCGGATGAATGGCATAAATGCCCAGCGTATAAGGGCCAAGTTTGGAAAATAGTGGATGAGCCTTCAGGCTGATCCCTGCCCAAAAAATACTACCCCCCATCACGGCTACAAAAATATTGGAGTATGAATACATAAACTCCCATCCGGCTGAACCAAATCGAGGCATGAGCAGTGCCGCACCACCAGCGATGACGAGGCCGCACACAATAGCAACGATCATCGCGTAGACTTGTTGTTGAGTTGTGAGCGGTGGCCTTTTTACAAGTGCGGCTCCAAGTATAAAATAGCTCAGATATGCCGGCACCGTCAGTGCCATCCACATTCCGCCGCCGAATCCCGGCGCACTTGCTGCGGTTGAAAGCACAAAACAAACAACCACCACCATAACAATTTTACTCCAATTCAGTTGATCTTGAAGTTTTTGCAGCAGTGGCGTTAGGGCAACCAAAACAAGAGCCAGATAAAAATACCAAAGATGGAAAAAAGGTTTGCCGCCCATTAATGCTAAAAAAACTCCAATCTCATCGATGTTCTTCGCGACGCCATAGGAGAATAATAAGTAAAACGCCGACCAGAACACTGCAGGCCATAAAATGCGCGGCATGTATGATCGGTGAAATTCACGCGGCAATAATTTCCGTGATTTTGGAATGAGAAGCGCTCCACTGAGCATGATGAAAATGGGCACACACCACCGACCAAATGCATCAGCAAAATCACCGATCCACCATTGTAGGTTATCGAGGGTCGGATTGAAAAACACCACACCCGTCGAAACATGCACCCAGACAACAGCAAATGCCGCCGCAACTCTCAAAAAATCATAGGCCGGGTTGCGGGGACTGTTCACAGGCTGGCTTGAACCAATCATTTTACAAATTCACTTACGAGTGTGGACTGTATTTGCACTTAGCGAATACACCGTTCGTTGTCAAGGAATATTTTCTTATTTAAGGAATTTTCTTTAAACGTACAATCACATCTATACGATCAATCATTTTGCCTTCAGGCACTTGCGGCAAGCCGGAGAACACCAAGCTGCCCGGCGCAATATCCGTCAGGCGGCCTTCGTCTTCATTGAAGAAGTGGAAGTGGTTCGAGGTGTTAGTGTCGTAATAGCTGCGGTCGCCTTCAATGGCCACTTCGCGCAACAAACCAGCGGATTTGAATTGATTGAGCGTGTTGTAAACCGTGGCCAAAGAAACTGGCACTTTTTTGGCTAGAGCATCGGCATGAAGACTCTCAGCACAGATGTGGCGATCGCCCTCGCTGAACAGTAATTTGGCCAAGGCCACCCGCTGCCGTGTGGGGCGCAGGCCGACAAGCCGGAGCTTTTCTGCTATTGAAACCAAGGTTCGCATAGCCCCATATACGAATTTCAATGCGCTAGCGCAATCCACAGTGTGTTTCTGGCCTTTCACGAAAGGCCGCACCCGTGTTAATGGTGGCGCAACATAATCACTAAAGGCGTTGCAAGCGAATGAGCGAACGAAAATCCAGCTTTCTTTATGATGATCTGATTGCCTGTGGGCGCGGCGAGTTATTCGGTCCCGGCAATGCGCAATTGCCATTGCCGCCGATGTTGATGTTTGATCGCATTACGCATGTGGAAGAAAAAGGCGGGGCTGCTGGGCTTGGCAAGATTGTTGCTGAATTTGATATTAAGCCAGACCTGTGGTTTTTCCCCTGCCATTTCCAAGGTGACCCGGTGATGCCGGGTTGCTTAGGTCTTGATGCCTTATGGCAGCTCACCGGATTCTTTTTAGGTTGGCTGGGTGAGCCCGGCCGTGGCCGTGCGCTGGGTGTGGGTGAAGTGAAATTTTCCGGCATGGTAACGCCGGCTGTCAAAAAAGTGACCTATGAAGTTGAAGTGACGCGGCTTATTTTACGCAAGCTGAAACTGGCGGTGGCCAATGGTGTGATGAAGGCCGACGGCGAAGTGATTTATAACGTGACCGACATGAAAGTCGGTCTGTTCCAAGCGTAGGAGTTCAATATGCGTCGTGTCGTTATCACTGGAATGGGCATTGTCTCTTGCATTGGCAATAGCCCTGAAGAAGTCACGCTCAGTTTGCGCGAAGCCAAGTCTGGCATTGTGCGCGCTGAAAAATATGCGGAGCTTGGGTTTCGCAGCCAAGTGCATGGTCAGCCGAATTTTGATTCTGAATTGGTTGATAGGCGGGCACGACGTTTCATGGGCGATGGTGGCATTTGGAATTATGCTTCCATGCAACAGGCGATTGCTGATTCCGGCCTCGAAGAGAAAGATGTGAAAAACGAGCGCACTGGAATCATTATGGGGTCTGGCGGCCCATCGACTAAAACAATTGTGGCTGCGGCTGATACCACGCGTGAAAAAGGCCCGAAGCGCGTTGGCCCCTTTGCCGTGCCGCCTTCAATGTCGTCGGCCCATTCTGCTGTGCTTGCCACACCGTTTGGTATTCGCGGTGTGAATTACACAATCTCATCGGCCTGTGCCACATCAGCCCATTGCATCGGCAATGCCACTGAAATGATTCAATGGGGCAAGCAAGATATTATGTTTGCGGGCGGCGGTGAAGAATTGGATTGGACACTTTCCGTGTTGTTCGATGCCATGGGTGCCATGTCTTCCAAATATAACGATACGCCATCGGTTGCTTCCAGAGCTTATGATAAAAACCGCGATGGCTTTGTCATCGCAGGGGGTGCTGGCGTTTTGGTTCTTGAAGAGCTGGAACATGCAAAAGCCCGTGGTGCAAAAATCTATGCCGAGATTGTGGGCTATGGTGCAACATCTGATGGTTACGACATGGTTGCCCCTTCGGGTGAAGGTGCCATTCGCTGTATGCGCAATGCGATGAGCACTGTGAATGGCAAGATTGATTATATCAATCCGCATGGCACTTCGACACCCGTAGGTGATCAAAAAGAAATTCAAGCCATCCGCGAAGTGTTTGGCAACGACATTCCAAATATCTCTTCAACCAAATCTTTAACGGGTCACTCGCTCGGTGCAACGGGTGTGCAGGAAGCGATCTATTGTCTTCTGATGATGAAAAATAGTTTCATGGCCGAGAGTGCCAACATTCAAGAGCTTGATCCTGAATTTGCCGATGTGCCAATTCTGCGCAAGCGCTTAGACAACGCCAAGATTGATACTGTGATGTCCAACAGCTTCGGCTTTGGCGGTACAAACGCCACCCTCGTGATGCAACGCTATAACGGATAATAAACATGAATGGATTGATGCACGGCAAACGCGGCCTCGTGATGGGTGTTGCGAATGATCACTCGATTGCCTGGGGCATCGCCACAGAACTTGCAAAGCACGGCGCGGAACTTGCCTTCACTTATCAAGGGGAAGCCTTTGGTAAACGTGTTGCTCCGCTGGCTGAAAGTGTGGGTTCCAATCTATTGATCCCTTGCGACGTGGAAGATGTGGCAACCGTTGATAACGTGTTTGCAGTGCTGAAAGAAAAATGGGGCACGATTGATTTTCTGGTTCATGCCATTGCATTTTCAGACAAGAATGAACTCAAAGGAAAATACGCCGAAACATCCCGCGAGAATTTCACCAAGACCATGATCATCTCGTGCTTCTCATTTACTGAGATCACAAAACGTGCTGCGGCACTCATGCCGGACGGTGGCTCGATCATTACACTCACCTATGGCGGCTCGACCCGCGTGATGCCGAATTACAATGTGATGGGTGTGGCAAAAGCCGCACTGGAATCTTCGGTACGTTATCTGGCTGGCGACTACGGCCCGCAAGGTGTGCGTGTGAACGCAATCTCCGCTGGCCCTATGCGCACTTTGGCAGGAGCAGGCATTGGCGATGCCCGAGCGATGTTTAATTATCAAAACAGCCATGCACCTTTGCGCCGCACGATCACACTTGAAGAAGTGGGTGGCGCTGGGCTTTATCTGTTGTCGCCGCTTTCAGGTGGCGTGACGGGTGAGATCCATTATGTGGACTCTGGCTATAATATCATCTCAATGCCACAGCCGAGTGAGATTTAAGGAAGCCCTTGGCAAGCTTCGCAATTGTTTTATAAGGCCCTTTCAAATCAAGGGTTGCTAGCCATGACTGACATTTCTGAAACTGCGCGGATTCTCTCGGAAGCTTTGCCGTTTTTGCAGCGTTATGACGATCAGATTATCGTGGTGAAGTTTGGTGGCCACGCGATGGTGGACAAGAAATTGTCGCAACAATTTGCCCGCGACATGGTGATGCTGAAAGTGTGTGGCCTCAACCCCGTTGTGGTTCATGGCGGCGGCCCACAAATTAACAAGATGCTGGATAAGCTGGCGGTGAAGCCTGAGTTTCGCGATGGGCTTCGCGTGACTGACCACGAAACCATGGAAGTGGTGGAGATGGTTCTCTCTGGCTCGATTAACAAATCAATCGTCTCATCCATTCAGCAGGCGGGTGGACGCGCAGTGGGGGTTTCCGGCAAGGACGGCAGCTTGCTGATTGCTGAGCGTTATACCAAGCAGAAGACCGATCCTGTGACAGGCGAAGTGACTACAATTGATTTTGGCCAAGTGGGCGAACCCGCGCGCATCAATATTGAAATTTTGCAAACTATTATGAAGAGCGACGCCATTCCGGTGATTGCTCCCATTGGCGTGGGCTGGGATGGCGACACTTATAATGTGAATGCCGATACGGCTGCAGGCGCCATTGCCGTGGCGCTCAATGCTAAGCGGCTTTTGCTGCTTACTGATGTGGCAGGCGTTCTCGACAAGAACAAAGAACTGATCAGCGAATTAAAAGTGGGTGACGTACAAAGTCTCGTTGATGACGGCACTATTACGGCTGGTATGATTCCAAAAATTGAAAGTGCCGCTTCAGTTGTCACCGCTGGTGTTGAAGGCGTTATTATTTTAGACGGCCGCGTGCCGCATTCGGTGTTGTTGGAATTGCTCACGCCGCATGGTGTGGGCACCCGCATTTCACGGGATGGCGTGTGAGAGGGTTTGACCATATCACCACCTGGGTGTTTGATTTAGACAACACGCTCTATCCAGCGTCATGCCGGTTGTTTGACCAGATGCATGTGCGCATGAGTGATTTTATCATTCAACAATTTGGCGTGGATGAAGTTGAGGCCAGACGTCGCCGCTCTGAGTACTATATAAAATATGGAACGACATTGCGCGGACTGATGGTGGAGCATGACATGCAGCCCGATGCGTTTTTAGATTATGTGCATCAGATTGATTACACTGCCGTGACCCAGAGTATTGAATTGAGAAATGCTCTGGCGATTTTGCCGGGCCGCAAATTGATTTTCACTAATGGCACAACAGGCCATGCAAAGCGCGTGTTGAAGCGTCTCGGCATTGAAGAGTCATTCGATGGCGTTTTTGATATTGTAGATTCCAATTACATTCCAAAACCTGATCGCAAGCCTTACGATAGGTTTGCAACGCTTTACGAAATCGATACGTCTCGCGCCGCAATGTTCGAAGATATTGACCTGAACCTTGAAGCCCCGCATGACATGGGAATGACCACCGTTTTAATTACCGAAGATAAAAGGCATGATGCACCTTATGTGCATCACACCACCAATAATATTGCTGAATTTCTTAAAGGAGTTGCCCCATGAAGAACGCCCAAACCATTATCAATGACGCATGGGATGCCCGCGACAAGGTGAATTTAAAAACTAAAGGTAACATTCGCAAAGCGGTTGAATTTGCTTTGGGTGAGTTGGATGCGGGCCGTTTGCGAGTGGCTTCAAAGGAAACTGGTGAATGGGTGACACACCAATGGCTGAAAAAAGCTGTGCTCTTGTCTTTTCGTTTAAACGATATGGAAGTGATTGGTGGTGGCCCTGGCAAATCAAAATGGTGGGACAAGGTGCCTTCCAAGTTTGACGGTTGGACTGCCAAGAAATTCCGCGAAGCCGGTTTTCGTGCGGTGCCCAATTGCATCGTGCGGCGTTCTGCTCACATTGCACCGGGCGCTATTCTCATGCCATCTTTTGTAAACCTTGGGGCTTATGTCGATACGGGCACCATGGTTGACACATGGGTGACGGTTGGCTCCTGCGCCCAGATCGGCAAGAATGTTCATCTCTCCGGTGGTGTTGGCATTGGTGGCGTATTAGAGCCGATGCAGGCTGGCCCCACGATTATTGAAGACAATTGCTTCATCGGGGCGCGCTCCGAAGTTGTTGAAGGCGTGATTGTTGGCGAAGGTTCAGTGATTTCCATGGGTGTGTTCATTGGTCAATCAACCAAGATTATAGACCGCGCCACAGGCGAAGTGTTCATGGGCCGCGTGCCATCCTACTCTGTGGTCGTTTCCGGCTCGCTACCGCAAAAACCATTTGCTGACGGTTCGCCCTCACCATCGCTCTATTGCGCGGTGATTGTGAAACGTGTGGACGAGAAGACCAGAAGCAAGACCTCAATCAATGAATTGCTAAGGGACTAATTCTGCGCGATAGTCACGCGGGGGCCTAATCAGCACAATGTGCTTGGAGGGTTAAATGAACTGGAAATATCTATTTACTAGTTTTGAGGGCCGCACGAACCGACAGCCGTTTTGGCTCAGCCTATTGGCGTTGGTTGTGATTGAATGGGTTGTGATGTTTGTCGTAGCTATGGTTCTTGGCACTTCAATGATGGCCGGAATTGATCCCAATCTGCCACCTGATCAAGCTGCTGCCATGGTGACAAAAAATATGATCCCGATTGGCATTGTCTCGCTGTTGTTTCTCTATCCAGCTTTGGCTGTCTATACCAAGCGTTGGCACGACCGCGATAAATCTGGTTGGTGGACATTGATTATCTTTGTACCATTTATCGGTGCAATTTGGTGGTTGGTAGAATGCGGTTTCTTGCGTGGCACCGATGGCGCAAATCGATTTGGTCCAGATCCACTGGGCGATTAAATGTGACACTGACATTGTCATTCCGGCGAAAGCAGGAGTGACAATTCTATTGCATTACTTCAAAACTTCTTGGAATAATTGAACCGCATTTGCCGCAATCATATTTAATGTGGAATCTGATTTCCATTTTGATTTGGGTTTAGCAGGCATGGTCCACGCCACGGGTTCTGTTGTACCATTAAACGCAATGGCGATGCGGCCCTTTGGGTTGGCTAAAACCAATCCCACAAAACGCAAGTTACCATTGTTCCAATCCACGGCACCGCCCGTGGCACTCACCCATGTGGCATCGACCAATCCGGTTTTTGGATCGATATTACCGTTCAAGAATTGATCTTCAGCGATGAGTTTGTGGTCACGGCGTAGTTTCATCAATGATGCAACATACGCAATTAAATCATCGTCTTTATTTTTCCAATCCAACCACGTCACATCGTTGTCTTGGGCGTAGGCGTTGTTGTTGCCATTTTGAGTGCGGCCAAATTCATCACCAGCAGTGAGCATCACCGTGCCGCGCGATAAAAATAACGATGCAAGCAGGGCTTTCACATTTCCGCCCACCCATGTGGCCTCGCCTGATTTTCCATCACGGTTTTCTTCGCCGTTGTTAAAATTATCTTTAACGCTGTAGCGCACCACGTCATGCAAAGTGAAGCCGTCATGGGCTGAAAGAAAGTTGACGCTGCGCGATGGTTGGCCATGTTGCCAAAACACATCCGACGAACCTGTAATGCGGGTTGCCAGTTGATTGGCAGAAAAATTATCGCTGCGCCAAAACTTTCTCACATCATCTCTAAATTTGTCGTTCCATTCCAACCAGTTTTTTGGGAACTGACCGAGCTGATAACCGCCGGGCCCAATATCCCATGGCTCTGCAATCAAGATACAATTCGAAAGTATGGGGTCGTTTTCGATGGCCTGCAACAAAGGCGCTTGTGAACTGAAGCCATTGGGCAAGCGACCCATCACCGTGGCTAAATCAAACCTAAAACCATCGACACCCGCTTTTAAAACCCAGTGGCGCAAAGCGGCAATGACCATTTGAACCACGTGCGGATCATTCAGCGCCACGGTATTGCCGCAGCCTGCATCATTGATCAACTCGCCTCGGGCATGAGCAAAATAGAGTGGACCATCTAAACCGCGCAGGCAAAGCGTGGGACCGAACTGATCGCTCTCGCCAGTATGATTGAGCACCACATCCAAAATAACGCGAATGTCATTTTTATGCAGAGTGGCAATAATATCCCTAATTTCCGCCATACCACCAGGAGCAAGGCGAGGATCGGGTGCAAAGAATTGTACGGGGTTATAGCCCCAAGCATTATGCAGGCCCAAAGGTTGCAAGTGGCGCTCATCAATCCACGCGGTGATCGGCATCAGTTCAACGGTATCAACGCCGATATTTTTGAGATGATTGATGATGACGGGCTCCGCCAGTGCTGAAATTTTGCCGCGCTTTTCCGCAGGCACTTCGGGATGACGTTTCGTGAAGGCTTTGACTGGGATCTCATAAATAAATTCGGGCTTGTGCTTTGGCAATTGCACAACATCTGGCAATGGATTTTGGATGATCGACTTGGGAACCAGCGCTGCCGTATCAACGCCACGCACCGTTAAATCATTATGATAAATGAATGGACCATCAAGTGACCACGCGAAGGGATCGACCAGAAGTTTTGAAGAATCAAACCGCAGGCCCAATTCAGGAGCCCATGGGCCATCAACACGAAAGCCATAACGCGTTCCCACCTTCAATCCTTTGAGTGAAGCGTGATGCACATCACCATCGCGTCGTTTCAGAACGTGGCGGTACTCGCCTTTTTCGTCAAAAATGCAGATGCTCACACGCGTGCCGTGTTTTGAAAACACGGCAACATCAGCACCAATTTTTGTAAGGGTTATTCCGAGCGCAGGTGTCAGGTGATCACCGTGGGCGCTTTGCGGCCTGTGTGTTTTTCAATTTGTGGAATTGAAACTGAAAGTTTGATCAAATCAGCCAGGGCCAATTGGGTTTCTATATTATGGTGATTGGAATCAGGTTGATATTTTTCGATATAGACGCGCAAGGTGGCCCCAGCGGTCCCGGTTCCGGACAAACGATAAATCACCCGCGAGCCGTCAGCAAACAAAAGCCTAACACCCTGCCCTGTGGTGCGTGAACCATCAACAGGATCATCATAGGCAAAATCATCGGCTTTATTGATGCCGTGTTGGCCCACCAATGCTGGCAGCTGATCACGCAGGTTTTTTATCAAGGCATTGGCGGATTCAAGATCCACTTCCTCATAATCATGGCGCGTATAATAATTGCGACCAAATTCTTTCCAGTGTTCGGTTACTATTGTTGCAACCGAAAGCTTGCGCGAGGCTAGAATGTTGAGCCACATCAAAACTGCCCAGAGGCCATCTTTTTCACGTACATGGTTGGAGCCTGTGCCGAAGCTTTCTTCGCCACAGACAGTCGCCATGTTGGCGTCGAGCAGATTGCCGAAGAATTTCCATCCGGTTGGAGTCTCGTAGCATTTGAGGCCCATTTTTTCGGCCACGCGGTCTGCTGCACCGCTGGTGGGCATGGAGCGAGCGATGCCCGTGATGCCGCCTTTATAGCCTGGTGCCAGATGCATGTTGGCTGCGATAATGGCGAGTGAATCAGACGGCGTTACATAAATGTCTTTACCGACGATGAGGTTGCGGTCGCCATCGCCATCGGAGGCGGCGCCAAAATCAAAGGTTTTATTGACCAGCAACATGTCGCACAGGTCTTTGGCGTGGACGAGATTGGGATCGGGATGGTGGCCACCAAAATCCGGCAAGGGCTCGCCGTTCATTACAGTGCCTTTGGCGAAACCCAACATGTCTTCAAGGATACGGTGCGCATAAGGTCCCGTAATGGCACCCATGCCATCAAACTTCATGGTGAAACCGGATTTAATCAGTGTGCGGATCAAATCAAAATCAAACAGAGTTTGCATCAATGCGGCGTAGTCGGTGACGGGATCGACCACTTCAACCGTCATGCCTTCAAGTTTAGTTGAACCAATCAGGTTCAAATCCACATCAGTAGACTTTATAGTTTTGTAAGATGAAATCGATTTGGTGCGCGAGAAAATTTCTTCCGTAATTTTTTCAGGCGCAGGGCCGCCATTGCCACCATTATATTTTATTCCAAAGTCGCCATCGGGGCCGCCGGGGTTATGACTGGCTGACAAAATAATGCCGCCGAAAGCCGCGTTCTTGCGAATGAGATGCGAGGCAGCTGGCGTGGACAGCAAGCCGTTTTGCCCGACAATGACGCGGCCAAAACCGTTTGCCGCGGCCATGCGAATGGCGGTTTGCACGACTTCTTTATTATAGTAGCGACCATCGCCACCGATCACCAAAGTCTTAGCCGCAAATCCTTCCAGCGAATCGAAAATCGATTGGATGAAATTTTCGGCGTAGTGCGGCTGTTGGAACACCGTTACCTTTTTGCGTAAACCCGAAGTGCCGGGGCGTTGACCCTCAAAGGGTTTGGTTGATACGATCTCAGCCATTTTTAATCACCGAATTATAGAGTGCGGCATAGGCAGCCGCACTACGATTCCAAGAAACATCTGTTGCCATGCCACGCGCCTGAACGGTCGCCCAAGCGGCTTTGTTGTCATAAAGCGATGCGGTGCGCGCCAGTGCATTTTGCAAAGTCATCCCGTCAACAGGAGAAAACTGAATGCCTGTCGCCACCCCCGCAGCCAAGGCTGCATCATTGGCGTCAATAATTGTATCCGCCAATCCACCCGTGCGGGCGACAACTGGCACGCAACCATAACGCAATCCATAAAGCTGGGTGAGGCCACACGGTTCAAAGCGGGACGGCACCAGCATGGTGTCGCAACCGGCTTGCACCAGATGCGAAAGATTTTCGTCATAGGCAGTGACCACACCAATGCGACCTGGATGGCGTTGGGCAGCGGCCATGACGGCTTGCTCGATTGCCGGTTCACCTGTGCCGATCAAAGCAAGGCGCGCACCCGTTCCCACCATCCAATCCAAAAGTGAAGCAAATATATCCAACCCTTTTTGCCAAGTGAGACGGCTTACAACACCGTGAATAATTCCGTCACCAGCATCAAGATTGAAACGCTTTTCAATGGCGCGCTTGTTGAGGACGCGTTTAGATAAATCCTTTGCGGAGTAATTTGCGGCAATGGCTGTGTCTGTTTGTGGATTCCATACGTCTGTATCGATGCCGTTTACAATGCCGCTCAAAGCCGTGCGGCGCGATTGCAACAGGCCTTGTAGACCCATGCCATAATCGGCAGTGCAGATTTCATTGGCGTAAGTAGGGCTGACGGTGGTGATGGCCGTGGAACAAGCCAGACCGCCTTTGAGGAAGCTCACATTGTCATAAAACTCGACACCATCAATGGCAAAGGCTTGAGGTGGCAGATTGAGAATGTTGAAATATCCTGCTGGATATTGGCCTTGGAAAGCGATGTTATGAACGGTGATCACGGTTTTGGGGCCACCGCGATAACGCACATAAACTGCGGCTAAAGCCGCCTGCCAATCATGCAGATGGAGAATATCAGCTTTATAACTTCCCAAAGCGCCGCGCGCTAAATCTGCCGCCACTTCAGAAAGCGCAGCATAGCGTTGCGCATTATCAGGCCAGTCCTTTCCGTCGGGACCAAGGTAGGGATTACCAGCGCGATTATAGAGATGTGGCGCATCTAAAACAAAAACATCCAAGCCTTTGGCGGTGCCGCTTAATAATTTAGCAGGACCACCAAAGAGATTGGCAAAGCTGTGGGCGGTTTGTGGATTTTCTAAAAGCTTAACAACAGCAGGATAGCCCGGCACCAATGTGCGCATGACAACACCATGCGACTTTAACGCGCCGGGCAAGGCGCCCGTCACATCCGCCAACCCGCCAGTTTTCACCAGTGGGTAAAGCTCACTTGTGACCGATAAAACTTGCATCAGACCAATCGATCAATCATCGCTTGCGTGATCAGGCAGATACCTTTTTCTGAGCGCCGGAACCGTTGACCATCAAGCACCGGGTCTTCACCGACAACGAGGCCTTCCGGAATGCGCACACTAGAATCGATGATCACTTTTGTCAGGCTGGCATTGCGGCCAATTTCCACATTCGGAAGCACAACGGCATCTTCCAAATTCGAAAATGAATTGACGCGCACATTGGTGAACAAAAGTGCGCGCTTAATAGAAGCACCCGAAACAATACAACCACCGGAGACAAGCGAGGCGATAGCACTGCCGCGACGGCCTTCAAGATCGTGCACGAACTTTGCGGGTGGAGTTACTTCACCATAAGTCCAGATCGGCCAATCTTTGTCATAAAGATCAAGCGATGGCAGCGTGTCAGTTAAATCGATATTGGCTTCCCAATAGGCATCGATGGTTCCTGCGTCACGCCAATAGGCCTGCTTTTCCAGCGGCGAACGCACGCATGATTTTGTAAAGCGATGGGCCACGGCTTTGCCGTTTTTCACAACATAAGGAATAATATCTTTACCGAAATCACGCGATGAACCCTTGGTGGCAGCATCGCGGCGCAAGAGGCCAGCAAGGAATTTTGTTTCGAAAACATAAATCCCCATCGAAGCCAAAGCCACATCCGGATTTCCGGGAATGGCCGGAGGATCGGCTGGCTTTTCCACAAACTCAATGATGGTGTCGTTCTTATCGACATGCATCACACCAAAACCAGTGGCTTCCATGCGCGGCACTTCAAGACAACCGATGGTCACATCAGCACCTGAATCCACATGCTGTTGCAGCATCAATTCATAGTCTTGTTTGTAAATGTGATCGCCCGCGAGAATGACGCTATATTTCACGTTGTAGGTTTCGATGATGTCGAGGTTTTGATAAACGGCATCGGCTGTGCCTGCATACCATTGGTCTTCCGACACGCGCTGACTGGCGGGGAGAATATCAAAACTTTCGTTTCTTTCTGTGCGGAAGAAGTTCCAGCCTCTGGTCAAATGGCGGATCAAGCTGTGGGCTTTATATTGAGTGGCTACACCAATGCGGCGGATGCCGGAATTCATGGCATTCGATAATGCAAAATCGATGATGCGAGATTTGCCGCCGAATGGCACGGCAGGCTTGGCGCGTCGGTCCGTCAGCTCCATCAAGCGGCTGCCGCGTCCCCCAGCTAAAACATAAGCCATCGCATCGCGGGCCAGTGGTGCTGTTCTCTTTTTTTCACTCATTGCTGTAACTCCCAAACCAGCAGTCGTTTCCTTTAGTCTTCCGCCACAAAGTATAATGTGGCCAGTGGTGGCAAAGTTATCAGGGCTGAGGCTGGTTTCCCATGCGACGGCCCGTTCTTTGCTTCTATTTTGCCTTGGTTGCCTTTGCCTGTGCCCCAATAATTTTCTGAATCACTGTTAAAGACTTCAACCCAGTTTCCGGATTTTGGCAAGGGCAGAATGTAATTTTCTCGAACGACTGATGTGAAATTCGAAACAACAGCAACGGGTTGCTTGCCGTCGCCTGAATGCCTGGCCCAAGCGAAGACCGAATTTTCAGCGTCATCGCCAATCAGCCATTCATATCCTTCGGGCTCGCAATCGCGCGCATAGAGAGCTGGGTGGTTGCGGTAGAGGTGGTTAAGATCGCGGATTAAAGATTGCATGCCCTTATGGGGAGCGTGTTGCAGCAAATTCCAATCAAGACTTGTTGTATGGTTCCACTCGCCCCACGGCGCCATTTCTTGGCCCATGAATAAAAGTTTTTTGCCGGGGTAGGCCCACATGAATCCGAAATAGGCGCGTAAGGTTGCAAATTTCTGCCAATCATCGCCAGACATTTTAGCAAGCAGCGAGCCTTTGCCATGCACCACTTCGTCGTGAGACAAGGGCAGGACAAAATTTTCAGTGAAGGCATAAAGCAGACCAAACGTGAGGTCATTGTGATGGTGCTTCCGGTAAACACCTTCGCGCTGCATATATTGCAACGTGTCGTGCATGAAGCCCATGTTCCATTTGAACCCGAAACCGAGGCCGCCTGTGCTGGTGGGTTTTGACACCCCCGGGAAGGCTGTTGATTCTTCCGCGATAGTCACAATGCCCGGATGCTGGCCGTAAGTCTCGTGGTTCATGCGCTGCAGAAACGCGATTGCCTCAAGATTTTCACGACCGCCAAACTGGTTGGGAATCCATTCGCCTTCTTTGCGGCTGTAATCCAGATAGAGCATTGAGGCCACAGCATCAACGCGGAGGCCATCAAGATGATAGCGCTCCAACCAGAACAGCGCATTGTTGAGCAGGAAGCTCTGCACCTCTTTGCGACCAAAATTATAAATCGCGGTATTCCAATCGGGATGGAAACCTTGGCGTGGATCTTCATGCTCATAGAGCGATGTACCATCAAATTTTGCCAACCCATGCTTGTCAGTTGGGAAATGGGCTGGCACCCAGTCTAAAATAATTCCAATATTTGCGGCATGGGCTTTATCAACAAAGCGAGCAAACCCAGATGGATCGCCAAAGCGCGATGTAGGAGCAAACAGTCCAACAGGTTGATAGCCCCAAGAAGGATCATAAGGGTGTTCGTTGACAGGCAGCAACTCAATGTGGGTGAAACCCATATCGACGACGTATGAAATAAGCTGATCGGCTAATTCATCATAAGTGAGAAAGGCATCGCCATCATTTTTGCGCCAAGAGCCCAAGTGCACTTCATAAATGCTCATTGGCACACGGCGTTTATCGGGGGCTGTGCGGGCCTTCAAATAATCAGCATCTGACCACTTGAAACCATCTGTCCGCGATATTTTGGAAGCGGTGTTCGGGCGAAGTTCTGCGGCAAAACCGTAAGGGTCTGACTTCAGATGCAAGCCACCCTGCTTATCGATGATTTCAAATTTATAACCTTGGCCTTCACGCGCGTCGGGGATGAAAATTTCCCAAACACCCACATCCATGCGCTTGCGCATCACATGGCGGCGGCCATCCCACATATTAAAATCACCGACCACAGAAACACGTTCAGCATTAGGCGCCCAGATTGCAAAGTGAACCCCTTCAACGCCTTCCATTTTTAGAGGATGAGCACCGAGCTTATCATAAAGCCGCAAGTGATTGCCTTCGGCCATGAAGTAATCATCTTGAGGGCCAAGCACGGGGCCGATAGAATAGGCATCCGAAACTGTCCAAGTGGCCTTGGCATTGGCACAGACAAATTGCAAAACCTGCTGTGTGCTGGCTTTCACTTTGCCTTCAAAAAATCCGGCTTTGTTGACCATGGTCAACTCACCAAGACTTTTCCCATCGAGGCTTTGTGCTGTAACGGTTGTCGCACCCGGTATAAAGGCGCGTGCAACCCAACTCTTGCCAACGGGATGCAGGCCCAACACTTTAAATGGGTCCGCATGCCGGCCATTTACAATGGCTTCGATTTCAGGGCCGCTAGTTTTCCACTTCGGTTCGGCCATTTCCGTTTACTCTCAGTTCGTTGGTACGTTCCATATATCACGGGCATATTCTCTGATTGTTCGATCGGAAGAGAACCACCCCATGTGAACGCTATTCTGAATTGCGTGTTTCGTCCAGCCCTCTTGTTGCTTCCAAATGTTAGAAAGATTTGTTTGGGCGGCAACATATGAATCGAAGTCAGAACCCACCATGAAGTAGTCACCATTATAGATGGAACCGATGATCGGTTGATAAAGTGCCGTATCGCCAGCTGAGAACAATCCTTGTGCGAGGGCCTTTAACACAGCCCGCAAACGCAGTGATGATTCAACCACACCATGACCATCCACACCAGCGGCGCGGCGGTCTTCTACTTCTTGAGCCGTAAGGCCGAAGATAAAGAAATGGTCTGCTCCCACATGGTCGCGCATTTCAACGTTAGCGCCATCTAAAGTACCAACCGTCAATGCGCCGTTCAAAGCGAATTTCATATTGCCGGTGCCGGAGGCTTCCATGCCCGCTGTAGAGATTTGCTCAGACAAATCAGTTGCCGGAACAATCACTTCAGCCAAACTTACGTTATAGTTTGGAATGAAGACGACTTTGAGCTGACCCTTAATGTCAGGATCATTGTTCACCACATTTGCCACTTCATTAATGAGCTTGATAATGAGTTTGGCTTGGGCATAACTCGCAGCGGCTTTGCCTGCGAAAATTTTAACGCGCGGCGACCAATCACGATTGGGTTCGGCTTTGATCTGCAAATAGAGATCGATGGTTTCGAGAATGTTCAAAAGCTGGCGTTTATATTCATGGATGCGCTTGATCTGAACATCGAACATGGCTTTAGGATCAACTTTAATTTCCATCCGCGCTGCAATCAAATTGGCGAGTTCCATTTTGTTTTGCAGTTTGATTTTCGAAAACTTCGTGATGAAGCTTTTGTCGTTGGCATGAGCAGCAGCCTTCACCAGCAGCTCTGCATTGTCGAGGGACTCAATACCAGCGGCTTCCGTGAGTAGCGCTGATAATTCAGGATTGGCTCCGCGCAGCCAACGGCGTGGTGTGATGCCGTTAGTTTTATTGTTGATGCGTCCGGGGAATAAGGTGTTCAAATTCTTGAACACATTTTTCTTCATCAGTTCGGTGTGAAGGGCAGAAACACCATTCACGCTGTGAGCGCCAGCAAAAGCCAATTGCGCCATACGCACGCGCTTAGAACCATGCTCGTCAATCAATGAAACCGAGGCCACAAACTCATCATTTGAATCGACCACATTGCGAGCCCGCACAACGATTTGATCGTTAATCGCATAGATGATTTGCAAATGGCGCGGCAACATGCGTTCAAATAATTGCAGCGGCCAGCTTTCCAAAGCTTCCGACAGCAATGTGTGGTTGGTATAAGCGACAACGGCTTGGGTGATTTCCCAAGCTTTGCTCCAAACCACATGATGCTCATCCACCAACAAGCGCATCAGCTCGGCGACCGCAATGGCCGGATGCGAATCGTTGATTTGCACAGCGGCTTTATCAGCCAAATTTAACACATCAGGATATTGTTGCAAATGACGACGAATAATATCTTGCAAGGAGGCTGAGGTGAAAAAATATTCTTGGCGCAAGCGCAGTTCTTGACCAGCGGGGTTTGAATCTGAGGGGTACAATACGCGGGTGAGAATTTCAGCACGATTGTTGTTTGATAGAGCGCCAGTGAAATCGCCTTGGTTGAAAGCATCCAGCTGGATGGGATCAATCGAACGCGCCGACCAGAGGCGCAATGTGTTCACGCGTTTGCCGCGCCAACCCACCATGGGTGTATCAAAGGCAGTCGCCAACATCACTTCATCAGGATGCCACGTGGCTTTAGACGTGATATCGGTTGGCTTGTCGGCAAAGATTGAGCCGCCAAAGGAAATTTTATAAGCGGCCTCACGACGCGAGAATTCCCAAGGGTTACCATTCTCCAACCAATCTTCTGGCACTTCCATTTGCCAACCATCTTTTATCAACTGGCGGAACAGACCGTGCTTATAGCGAATGCCATAGCCGTAAGCGGGAATGCCGAGGCTTGCCATGCTTTCCATGAAACAGGCGGCCAAGCGACCAAGGCCACCATTGCCCAATGCGGCATCCGGCTCCAGCGCTTCTGTCAACTCTAAATCCACCCCGAGACTATCAAGGGCTTTTTCAAAGCTCGCTGTTAAATCCAAATTGCTTAAGGCATCGCGCAGCAGGCGGCCAATCAGAAATTCGAGTGAAAGATAATAAACGCGTTTGGCTTCCGCTTTGTAAGCGGCCCGCGTCGATTCCATCCAGCGATCAATGATGTGGTCGCGGAGGGCCAAAATTGTTGCTGCCAGCCAATCGTGGCGTTTTGCAACAACGGGATCTTTTCCGATTGAATAAGTGAGCTTTGCTAAAATTTCTGCTTTAACGGCTTCTGCACTGGACTTCGCGGCTAACGACATTCGAACTACCTTATTTTATTGAATTGAAATTGGAGCGGGCGATGGGAGTCGAACCCACGACATTCTGCTTGGGAAGCAGATGTTCTACCACTGAACTACGCCCGCGCTTTTTAGGAGTCTGTGCTGATCGCAAAAGTCTGCAACTTTTGTGGCACATACTTTATGACCTGTATTCCCCATCGTAAGTCTTGAAATGCTTCGATAGTTTTAGCCCCTGCTTTTGATAATTACTACCCATGCCTTGACCGTAAACCATTTGCGGGGCTTCGGTTAGCGGTTCGTAAACGAGCCTGCCTATAATTTGTGCATCTTCTAAAATGAACGGCACTTCATGGCTGCGCACTTCCAAAACTGCGCGCGCCCCTTCACCATGACCCGATGAGTGGCCAAAGCCCGGGTCAAAGAATCCGGCATAATGCACGCGGAATTCACCGACCAATGGATTGAACGGCACCATTTCTGCTGCATGTGATGGCGGAATGCGCACAGCTTCTTTTGAAGCTAAAATATAAAACTGGTCAGGGTCTAAAATGAGCGAGCCCTTCTGCCAAATGGGTTCCCAATAATCGAGCACATTCAGCGCAGATTTTTTATCGACATCAACAAGCGCTGAATGGCGCTTGGCGCGGAACCCCACAGGGTTTGAACCTTCGCCACCTGAGAGATCAACGGTGAGTGCCAAACCACCATCAATGTTCACTTCCCCTGTTGCAATGAGAGGCTCACGCGCATTGAGTTCATGGATCAGTGCATCAGTCGCCAAGCTTTGACCGGCACGGAAACGGATTTGTGAAAGACGCGACCCTTCACGGGCCAAAATTGAAAAGGTGCGTGGAGAAATTTCAGCATAGAGCGGGCCGTCATAAGCTTCCGGCACTTTGTCAAATTCCTGTGCGTAGTCCGTTATGACACGCGTGAAAATATCAAGCCTGCCTGTTGAACTTTTAGGGTTGGCCGCAGCGGAGATGCCTTTGGGCAAGCTCAAAGATTCTTGCAATGGTACGATGTAAACGCAGCCGGTTTCAAGCACAGCCCCTTCCGTCAGACTCATTTCATGCAAGACTATATCTCTAAGCTTGTCTGAAACTTTACGGTTTGGGCCGGGAAGGAAAGAGGCACGCACCCGGTAGGCCACATTGCCCAAGCGCAAATCGAGGCTTGCGGGTTGGATTTGGTCGGCATCGAGGGGCCGGGCTAATTTAATCTGACCACGCTGGCAAAAATCAGCGATCTGGCGGGCGGGCAAAATACCTTGGGTTTGAACAGTGCTCATGGCCCCTTTTGGCGGGATTTTTAGGTTTTAGGCAAGCAAGAAGTTTAGCAGTGGAAAACGGAGCAGAAGAGGCTAAATTGTCTACATGTATGAACACACCACCCGCCATATCCGCATTGTTGTACAACCGCAGTTTCTGGAAAACCAGTCTGAGCCAGACGAGAGCAAGTATGTTTGGGCTTATACAATTACAATGGAAAACCTGAGTGGCGTGACTGTGCAGTTGTTGACGCGGCATTGGATTATCACGGATGGTTTGGGCCATCAGCAGGAAGTGCGCGGTGACGGGGTGATCGGCGAACAACCCACTTTGCGCCCGGGTGATAGTTTTCAATATACATCCGGTTGCCCCCTCTCAACTTCGTCAGGCTTGATGAGCGGAAGTTACGGCATGGTGAGTGACAAGGGTGAAACCTTCGATGTGGTCATTCCGGCCTTTTCGCTCGATAGCCCTTATGACAAGCACAGTGTGAATTAGATATCTTAGTCCCAATCCTTCTCCGCTTGCGGGGAAGGTGGCGCACTTGCGCCGGATGGGGTGGCGGCAGTGGATTGTAATTTCTTTCACCGAGCTCCCCACCAAAGCAGTTTTAAGTAAAACTGCATAAGTCTCGCTACGCGATCCACCCTCCCCGCTCTGCGAGGAGGGAGAGCAAAAGGAACTTGAATTTCTATTCTTCACTTCCCACTTAACTGCCAACGGAGGGTCATTCTAATGTTACTCATTCTCAATCTCTTATGGTTTGTGCTTGGTGGATTTTTTGCTGGGTTGGGCTGGATTTTGGCTGGCGTAATTATGGCCCTTACAATTGTGGGCCTGCCATGGGCGCGTTCATGCTTTATGATTGCGCGCTATACATTCTGGCCGTTTGGCTATGACATTGTCTCACGCGATGAGCTGCATGGCGAACATGACCTTGGTACAGGAACCTTGGGCACGATTGGCAATGTGATTTGGTTTGTGCTGGCGGGCTGGTGGCTTGCCGTGATGCATTTGACTGCTGCTGTGGCTCTAGCAATCTCGATTATCGGCATTCCATTTGCATGGGCGCATGTGAAGCTCGCAATGGCCTCACTGTTTCCAATTGGTAAAACTGTGGTGGCAACCGATACGTTGTGGCCAGCACCGTCTAAGCGAATTCCGCAAGCGTAAAACGATAAGCGGTTGAGCAGAACTCGCAAATCACTTCGATCTGCTCATTCTTCACCATATCAGAGCGTTCAGTTGGTTTGAAGTTTCCAATCATCACAGCCACCGCTTCGCGCGAGCAGGTGCAATGGCGCGTGATTGGAATAGCAGGATAAACCGTCACACCATCTTCATGGTACAAGCGATAAAGAATATCTTCGGCTGACAAAGTGGGATCGAGTAATTCGTGATCTTCAATGGTGTCGAGCAACAGTCGGGCTTTCACCCAGTTATCATCTTCCTCAACTTCATGTTCAGCGCCTTCAGGGGCGTCACCTTGCATTTCTTTAAGGGGGGATGAGCCGCCTTCGGCTGGCAGATGCTGAACCAAAATAGCGCCGGCCCGCCAATGGGTTTGCTTTTCGCCGCGCGCTAATAGTGGACCTGCTGCTATGCGCAGCCGCGTTGGAATTTGTTCGGACTGCTGAAAATAAGTATGCGCTGCATCTGCCAAGGTTGAATCACCCAGTTGCACAATGCCTTGGTAACGCTCCATATCAGCACCTTGATCGACCGTCATGCCGAGAATGCCTTCACCCAGCAGTTGCTTTTGATCCGGCTTTTTGAGTTCATCGATACGCGGTTGGGAAAATTTTGCGCAACCACGCACTCCACCCGGCGACACAAAATCTGCGACGATCATTTGCACAGGGCCTGTGGTTTTTGTTTGCACGATAAACTTGCCGTCAAACTTTAAAGCAGAGCCGAGCATAGCCGTGAGGGCAATCGATTCAGCAACCAAGCCAGAGACTGCATCGGGATAGTCATGGCGCGACAGAATGTCATCAATCACGGCACCAAGGCGCACAATGCGACCCCGCACACCGAGCGGTTTCACAGCAAAGGGAATAACAACATCAACCATTAGATTTTTCCGAAACAGTTCAATAAAATTGCCTTCTGAGCATGGAGGCGATTTTCGGCTTCGTCAAAAACCACGGAATGCTTGCCATCCATAATTTCGTCGGTTACTTCTTCATTGCGATGCGCAGGCAGGCAATGCATGAACAGCGCATCTTTGGCCGCAAGCTTCATCAAAGCGCCATTGACTTGGTAGGGTTTCAAAAGGTTGTGACGGTTTTCAACGTCTTCATCATGCATGGAAACCCAGGCATCCGTCACCACGCAATCAGCATGGGCCACGGCTTGTTCGGCTGAAGTCATCACTTCCACGTCAGCCTTATGTTGAACAGCCCAATTTAGAAACTCCGGATTGGGGCGCAAAGATTCTGGGCTGCCAATTCTAAGCGAGCCACCGAGAACACCAACGGCTTCAATCCAAGACGCACACACATTATTGCCATCACCTACCCAAGCAACGCGCTTATTATCGAGGGTGCCTCTATGCTCTTCCAATGTTAGAACATCGGCCAGCACTTGCGTCGGATGTGTGCGATTGGTGAGGCCGTTGATCACCGGAATGGTGGCGGCACCGGCAAATTCTTGCAAGGTTTCATGGGCCTTAGCGCGCAACATGATGCAGTCAACATAACGCGACACAACCCGCGCCGTATCAGCAATCGACTCGCCACGGCCCAATTGCATTTCAGCACCGGTTACCGAGAACACTTCACCGCCCAATTGCCTGATGGCCATTTCAAACGAAAACCGCGTGCGGGTGGACGGGCGTTCAAACACCAGTGCTATGGCTTTGCCTTTCAACGGTAAATCAACATCTGCCATACCCTTAGAGAGCGCAGCGCGGGCTTTCTTGCGTTTGAGCGCACCATCCAGCATGGACCGCAATTGCGGCTTGGTGAAATCTTTCAAATCCAAAAAATGTTGCATCAGTTATTTCTTCTTTTCTAGCGCCACACAGGCGGCTTCAAGCTTGTTCACAGCTTCGGTCACATCAGCATCGGTTACAATCAATGGCGGCAATAGACGCACCACATTATCGCCAGCGCCGATCACTAATAATTTTTCATCGAGTGCGGCTTTTTGAAATGCCGTATTGAGCACTTTGCATTTTATGCCCATCATCAAACCGGAACCCCGAATTTCTTCAATCACCGTAGGGTGCTGATCTTTGAGGCGTTCTAGTTTTTGTTTGAGGTTGATGGATTGGCGCAGCACATTATCGAGGAAGCCTTCTTCCAAAACAACGTCCAGTACCGCATTGCCCACGGCTGTTGCCAAGGGGTTGCCGCCAAAGGTTGACCCATGGGTGCCAGCCGTCATGCCTTGCGCAGCATTCTCGGTTGCCAAACAGGCCCCCAGTGGAAAGCCACCGCCAATGCCTTTGGCAACAGCCATAATATCGGGCGTGATACCAGACCATTCATGCGCGAAAAGTTTTCCGGTGCGGCCCACACCACATTGAATTTCATCAAACAGTAAAAGTATGCCGTGCCGATCACACAGCTCACGCAGTTCACGCAGAGTTTGGTTGGACACCGGACGGATGCCGCCTTCACCTTGCACAGGCTCAATGAGGATAGCAGCCGTCTGCGGGCCAATGGCGGCTTCTAAGGCTGCGCGATCGCCAAATGGAACTTGATCAAAACCCGGAGCCTTGGGGCCAAAGCCTTCGAGATATTTTTCCTGACCGCCTGCTGCAAGCGTTGCAATGGTGCGGCCATGGAAGGCACCTTCAAACGTGATGATGTGAAAGCGTTCGGGATGGCCTTTGGCGTAATGATATTTACGCGCCATCTTAATGGTAAGCTCAATGGCTTCAGCACCAGAGTTGCAGAAGAACACCGTGTCGGCAAAACTATTTTCAATCAGGCGTGCTGCCAGCTTTTCTTGGCCGGGCATGGCGTAGATATTCGACGTGTGCCAAATCTTCTGCGCTTGATCGGTGAGGGCCTGAACGAGATGGGGATGGGCATGGCCGCAGGAGTTCACAGCAACGCCTGCACCAAAATCGAGATACTCCACACCTTCAGGCGTATAAACGCGCGCACCAACGCCACGCTCAAACGAAACCGCAGCGCGATTATAAGTGGGCAGCACAGGTGCAATCATTTTGGTTATCCCCAAAACTAAAAAGCGCCGATGGTGATCGGCGCAATTGTTAAAACGTGGCTATAGTCAAGATGGGCAGTGCGGTCAATGCGGCCTTCTCCACAGCTGAGTCAAAACACCGCATGTTCCCGCGATTCAAAGCGCTGTTAAGTCCTTGTTAACCATACGGGCTGGCCAGAGGTTGCATAATACATGGGCATAACTTGCTCGTGATTCTTGAAACCGGAACACAGCCCATTGTAGTTAAAAGTGAGCAAGCTACGAAATGTAGCGGTTTTTCAGTAATGCGTCAGAGTTTTTGACGCGGGTTGCCTCGCAACCTGTGAAGCAAAGGGGATTCAGAGATGACCGAAGTGATGGCGGCGACAGAAAAAGCACCTTGGACCGAGGAGCGCGTTGAGCTTTTGAAAAAACTTTGGGCTGATGGCCTCAGCGCCAGCCAAATTGCGGGTCGCTTGGCTTTGGGTGTCACACGCAATGCGGTGATTGGCAAAGTGCACAGGCTTAATCTTTCTGGCCGCGCCACACAGCCGCGCAACACAGCACCCCGCACCGCCCGCAAATCTCCACGTGAACCTTCTGTACCGGGCCGCTCACCATCGATGCCAACAGCGGGCGCCAATGCACTGAAACCTTTCGCGCATGTGGCCCCACGGCCGATTGCTTTACCAGAACCAAAGCCATTGCGTTTGGTCGATAGCGCCAAAGATGGCCGCATTACAATTTTGCATCTGACAGACAAAACCTGCAAATGGCCCATCGGTGACCCGAACAAAGAAGACTTCTGCTTCTGCGGCCACGGCCCGCGCGATGGATCACCCTATTGCGAATATCACGCAAGAATGGCCTATCAGCCACCACAGAGCAGGTTACGCCGCACGGGTTGAGTTAGCAAAGGGACCTCATCCGTCGCTTCGCGCCACTTTCTCCATTTCATGGAGAAGGAACGGTTTGTTAAAGTTCAATGCTACTTTTGTCCCTTCTCCCCTTGAGGAACCATTGCATAATTCTGTGGATGTGATTCTGTGTTGCGAGACGAGGATTCGCGCCATGGCTTTGAAACAATCTGGACAGTTTAGCTTTGTTGATGCGCTGATGCCTTCGGGTGTTGGGCGCAATGATCGGTTGGACAAGCTTTTGAGCTTGGTGAAATGGTATCGGTTTGAAAAGCTTCTTTCGAAGCTGCGCGACGGGAGCTCGGTAGGCAGACCAGCTTATGGTCCGTTGTTAATGTTCAAGGCTTTGCTGCTGCAATCACTTTATGGTCTTTCGGATGCCGAGCTTGAAGATGCCTTGAATGATCGTCTGTCGTTTCGGCGCTTTGTGGGGCTGAGTTTAGAGGAGGCCGTGCCCGACCATTCGACGCTGTGCCGCTTTCGTAATCTGTTGGTTGAAGCCAAGCTTTTGGACAAACTGTTTGGCGAACTTGATAAGCAGTTAGACGCGGCGGGCATGATCTTGCGGCGTGGCACCATGCTCGATGCCACGGTGATTGAAACCACAGCATCG